>JBGOXZ010000117.1:0-7605 GCA_041479395.1 Opitutaceae bacterium | reverse complement strand
TTCGGGCTTGCGGGTCGGTGGCCCTTACACGGTCACGGCCACGGCGACCGGCCACCAACCGGAGGTCCGGCATGATGTTTATCTCGATCTGGGAACGAGCCAGGAACTGAATTTCTCCCTCACCTCGGAAGTGGTGCAGATGGAGGCATTCAACGTGCAGTCCGAGCGCGACGTGACCTTCGGCGCCGGCAAGATCGGCACCGGCATCAGCCTCGACAGCGCGCAGGTCTCCTCGGTCCCCACTGTGCGCAACAACATCCAGGACATTGCGACACTCGACTCGCGCATCACGATCATGTCGCTCGATCAAGGTGGCCAGATGAGCGCCCAGGGCCAGAACCTCCGCTACAACTCGTTCCTCATCGACGGCGTGCAGGCGATCGACCCCTTCGGCCTCAATGGCAACGGCTTCTCCTCGCTGCGTAGCCCCGTCCCGCTCGATGCGATCGAATCGCTGGATATCAGCCTCACGCCCTATGACGTCCGCCGCGCC
Source organism: Opitutaceae bacterium (assembly GCA_041479395.1). GTDB lineage: Bacteria > Verrucomicrobiota > Verrucomicrobiia > Opitutales > Opitutaceae > Fen-1467. The sequence goes on along the minus strand of JBGOXZ010000117.1, from coordinate 7,112 downwards.
GGTTTCACGGGAGCGCTGGTCAATGCCGTGATCAAGTCCGGCACCAACGAATTCCACGGCAGCGCCACCACCCAATACACCGGTCAAAATTGGCGTGCCAAGAACCCGGTCAACCTGCAGCACGAGGTGTTCAAGGACAACACGTACACGTACACCCTCGGCGGGCCGATCATCAAGGACAAGGTGTTCTTTTTCTTGGCCTACGATGAATTCAAGCGCATCTCCGCGCCGCCCGCGGCCAATTTCATTCCCAACGCCGATCAGGTCGCCCGGATTCTCGCCCGCACCCAGGCCTTGGGCTATGATCCCGGCTCGTTCAACGCCCTCAGCTACTCCAAACAGCGGACCTTGCTGGGCAAGCTCGACTGGAACATCACCGACAAGCATCGGCTCAGCCTGACCTACCGGCGCAACCACGGCCAGGAACCCTCCATCAGCAGTTCCAATTTCACCGGCACCACGACCACTTCGTATAGCAATTATTGGTTCCAACAGCCGCGCAACACCGAATCCTATACCGCGCAGTTGTTCAGCCAGTGGACGCCGGACTTCCGCACGGAGGCTTTCATCTCGTACATCACGTATGACGGCTCGCCCAAGAACAACGGCACACCGTTCCCCTCGGTGCAGATCCAGGGCGTGCCCGGCATCCGCCTCGACACCGGCGCGACTACGAATGGCAACGTCTTCCTCGGCACCGAGAACTCCCGTCAACTCAACTTCCTCACCACGAAGGAGACCAACGGGAACATCGTTGGCGAATATTCGATCGGCAGCCACACGCTGACCTTTGGCGGCGAGTCTGATCAGACGGAGTACACCAACAATTTTGTCCAGAATATCTACGGGAATTACACCTTCTCCAACGTGGCCAACTGGGAAGGCGGCACGACGATCAGCCAGTATGTTCTGGCCAAGCCGTTCGCGGGCTACAGCGTCGCCGATGCCTATGCGCAATGGAAATACGTGGCCTATGGCGCCTTCTTGCAGGATCTGTGGAAGCCCAGCAGCCAGTTCAGCCTCGTGGCCGGCCTGCGACTCGATTATCCCTATATCGGGCAGAAACCGCCCTTCAGCCAGGCGTTCCAAGATGCCTTTGGCATCCGCAACGACACCACCAACAGCGGCAACTACACAATTGCTCCGCGCGTCGGCTTCACCTACGAGCCCAGTTGTTTCGGCCGCAAGACGCAGGTTCGCGGCGGCGTTGGACTCTTCCAGGGCAGGAACCCCGCCGTGTGGATCTCCAACGCGTACTCCAATGCGGGCGCCATCGGCAATGTCACAACGAACAATCCGGCCATTGCGTTCTCACCGGACGTGAACAACCAGGCGGTTCCTGCTGGCACGCCTCCCGCCCCCAACATCAACATCACCTCGCCGGACTTCAAGCAGCCGCTGACGTGGAAGGGCAACCTCGCCATCGACCACACGCTGCCGTGGGGCGGCTGGGTCGCCCAGGTTGAATACAACGTGCTCAAGACAGAGGAAGCGCTCAACACGCTGTTCCTGAATTATCAGGTCGCCACCAGCGGCCCTGCGACGCTGCCCGACGGCCGCGTCCGCTATGCCGGCGCAATCACGCCGGCGGCCACGGTTAACGGCGTTACATACCCTTCGAGCAGCACCACCGGCCGGCGCCGGATCACCACCTTTGCCGATGTGTTCTATCTCAAGAATACCAACAAGGGTGATGGCACAAGCTTTACCCTCTCGCTCTACCGGCCGCTGAAGCACAATTGGGCCGCCTCGATCTCCTACACGCGCACCCGTGCCACCGAGGTCAGTCCGATGACTTCCTCGACCGCGTCCTCCAACTATAATCTTCGTGCCGTCTACAATCCGAACGAGGACGTGGCGTCGATCGCTAACTACAGCATCAAGGACCGGGTTGTCGCGACCTTCACCTATCGGGCGGAGTTGTTCAAGAACGCCCCGACCACCGTGTCGGTCATCTACGAAGGCCGCACCGGCCGCCCGTATTCGTGGGTGTTCCGCGGTGATGCCAACGGCGATGGCTTCCAGTTCAACGACCTCCTCTATATGCCGTATGACTCCACCGATCCTAGGGTGCGTTGGACGGCGATTGCCAACGCCACGCCGACCGCGACCGAGGCGGCTGCACGCGACTCCTTCTTTGCCTTCGTGAACGGCACGAACCTGAAGAACTACCTGGGCAAGACGGTTCCGCGCAACACCGAGGTCATGCCGTGGATCCAGACGGTCGACCTCAAGATCAGCCAGGAAGTTCCGATCTGGAAGAAGGTGAAGACCGAGCTCTTTTTCAATGTGCTCAACATCGCGAATCTCTTCAATGATCGCTGGGGCATTCTGCAGGAGGTGGACTTCGCCTATCGGCGTGGACTCGTGGGTGCGCAGTTCGATCCAAACGCCAACCTCGGGGCGGGTCAATGGATCTACATCTTCAATGCGGCTAACGTGGATGCCGTCAAGACGGTGGCCAATGATCAGCCGGTCTCCCGCTGGCAGGTGCAGACCGGCTTGCGGGTGAAGTTCTGATCGAAACGCTTTGGAGTTTCTCCACCAAGGCGGCTGCGGCAACGCAGCCGCCTTTTTTGTCACGCCCTGGGGTATACTCGATGGAATGCGCTCGTCTGCTGCCGCGCCCGTTACTCACTGGGCGGCCGGCAGGCGGGCCAATTCTCTCCGTGCTTCCATGTCGTTGGGGCGCAGTCGCAGGACTGCTTCGAATTCCCGTCGCGCCTCCGATGACCGGTCGAGTTTGCGCAGGGCCATGCCCAGATTGAAGTGGACGTCGGCCTCGTCAGGTTTCAGGCGCAACGCCTGCTCGTACCGCGCGACGGCTTCGGGCAACCGGCCCGCCTGCGACAGAGCGTTGGCAAGATTGCCGTGCGCTGAGGCCAGATCAGGGGCGCGTTGAACCGCGGCTTCATACTGGGTGATGGCCTCCGTGATCCGGCCGGCCTGAACCAAGGCATTGCCCAGATTGTAATGCAGGTCGGCGGTATCGAGCTGCAGTCGCAACGCTTCCTGGAAGCCGGCGATGGCTTCCTCCGTTCGGCCTGATTGGAGCAAGGCGTAACCCAGATTGTAGTGCGCCCTGGCCTCCCGGGGATTGAGCTGCACCGCCTTGGTGCATTCCGCTATAGCTTCCTCCACACGACCCATTCCAAGCAGCGCGTTGCCGAGGTTGTTGTGCGCGACCGCCAGGCCGGGATCGATGCGCAACGCCGCCTCGTCATGCGCCATGGCCTCAGCGAGGTTGCCGTTCTGGGCCAAAACCCCGCCTAGGCCGGCATGGGCCTCGGCGTTCTGCGGATCGAGGCGCAGGGCCTCCGCAAACTGTGCCGCCGCCTCGGTCAGCCGGCCCGCGTTGACGAGAGCAACGCCCAAACTGCAACAGGCCCGCGAACTCCCCGGCTGCGCCGCCGGTTCGCTCCAGATCGCGATTTCGCTCCGATAAGCGTGATTGCGCCGCTCAGTCAGCCATCCGAAACCCGCGGCGAGTCCCAGAAGCAGAAGCAGGCCTCGCGATCCGGCCAGCCGGTTGATGCCCATCGTTGCCAGCACGGCCACCGCCGCCAGCGGCAGATACATGCGGTGCTCCGCCATGGTCTGGGTCGCCACCGGCACGATGCTGGAACTCGGAGCAAGGATGGCGAGAAACCAGGTCCCGAGAAAGCCCAGGACCGGCCGGCGCCAGAGTGCGATGACCGTAGCCGCCGCCAGCAGGGCGAGCAGCAGCGCCTGCGGCGCCACGATCGCGGCGTCCCGCACCACCTTGGTCCCATAGTCGAGAATCAACGGGTGCGGCCAGACCGACAGCCAGAGATAATGCACGACCGCCCGGCATTGAGTGAGGGCGTACGCCCACCACGAAACTTCCGTGCCAAAGCCGGCCGTTTCTCCACGCCCACCGGTCGAGATCACCAGGTAGCCCAGCAGCAGCCAGGTCGCCGCCAGTCCGAGGTACAGGCGCCGGTGGCGTCGCCAGGCTTCCGCAAACCCGCCGCTCACAAAGGTGCGGTCATACAAGAACACCATGAGCGGGGCGCTGACCATCACCTCCTTGGTGGCCATGCCCAGCAGACAGGAAACCACGGAAAACACCTGCCAGGTCACCGCTCTCCGCCCTTCGAGTTTGTCATCTAAGAGATGACAATCCGCGCTGCGAATGAAGCCATACAGCGTCAGGAGGTAGAAGAGCCCCATCAATGATTCCGCCCGCTGGACCACATAGGTCACCGACTCCGTCTGCAGCGGATGCACCGTCCAGAGCGTGGCCGTCGCGAGCGCCAGAAGGCAGGGCGCGTTATCCTTAACGCGCCGGTCGGACGCTACGGTCGCTGCCGTCACGCGCCCCAGCCCCGCGAGCGTCCGCCGCACGATGCCGAACAGGGTCAAACCCGCCAGAAGATGAATGGCGAGATTCAGTGCGTGATAACTCCACACTGCGTCACCGCTGAGGGCGTAGTTGACGGCAAAGGAGAAATTCAACAACGGCCGGCCGCTGACCGTGAGTCCTTCGCCCCGCGGCGGAGACAGGGCATCCGTGACCGGCCAGAGGTGCCGGATCGTCGGATTCTCCACAATCGACGGCCGGTCATCGAAAATGAACGGACCGGTGAAGCTGTTGTGGTAGGCAGCGAGTGCCGCGGCCACGAGAATCGCGCCCGCCCAAAGCATGGCCAGACCATTTCGCCCGTTCGACGAGCTTCCGTTCTTGGTCGGTGCAGCCGCGGTGGCGCCGTGCGTTGGCATCATGCTTCCTCCACGCCATGCCGAATTGGTCCCGTTTTCAAGCTCCCGACGACCCGCGCACGGCTCGGCCTTGGCCTGGGGCGACCGCCAGCGGACACGCGCCGACTGGACTCAGGTCACGAGTCTGGCCAGTGCCCGGCGGATGAGCGCCTGCGCCAGCGGCACCTTGTAGGCATTGTGCGCGAGCGGCTCGGCCTCCTTGAGGATAAGGTCGGCGGCTCCCGCGGCCACCGCGTCGGTCAACTCCTTGCCTTCGAGAAACTGATTGGCTGCCTCAACCTGCCACGGAATCGGCGCCACCGCGCCAAGGACGACCCGGGCACCGCGCAGCGTCTTGCCGTCGACTTGCGCCGCCGCGGCGCAGCTGACCAACGCCCAATCGAAGTCACTCTTCTCGCCCATCTGCAGGTAAGTGCTGCGCCCGCCGGCGACCACGGGTATTTCGACGCGGAGAATCAGGTCGGTCGCTTTGAGCGAATTATGCGCCCGCGGATTCTCCCACGCCGATTCGTAGAGCCGGGCCATCGTGAGCGTTTCCTGCTTCGGTCCGCGCTGCACGACCACGCCGGCACCGAGCGCGGTCAACGCGGTGGCAAGATTCGACACGATTGGGCTGATGCAGGTCGCACCGCTGAAAAGGCAGTGATATTTGTTCTCGCCCTCGCGCGCGTAGCAGGTCGCGCCGCCCTTTTTCAGGCAGCGGATGTCGCGGTGCCGGTAATACCAGCAGCGGGAGTGCTGGGCGAGGTTGCCGCCCACGGTCGCGACGTTGCGCATCTGCGGCGAGCCGACCTCTTCGGCGGCCTCCGCGAGGCCCGGAAAGGCGCCCCGCAGTCCGGCGTGCGCGGCCATTTCCGCCAGGGTGACGTTGGCTCCGATCACCCACTTGTCGGCTCCCGGTGTGATCTCCTGCGTGCCCGGCAGCACCTTCACGTTCACGAGCATCTTGGGCTCGGCGAGATACTCCTTGAGTTCGCCCAGCAGATCGATGCCACCGGCGATGAAGCGGCCTTGGTTGCGGACCAGTTCGACCGCGGATTCCGGCGTCTGCGCGATGACGTAGGTGAAGGAATTCATGCGTAGGCCCCCCGCCGGCGCCCGGTGAATGGCGGCGCGGCTGGAACGACCGGGGCCAATGCCACCCGCGTGAACGCCTGGTCGAGCGGCAGACTCTCGGCGGGTGGTTCGGCCACCTTGGGCGATTTGCCGAGGGCGGCGAGCACCTTGTCGGGGGTGATGGGCAGACTCGTCACCCGGACGCCCAAGGCGTTGGCCACGGCGTTGGCGATGGCCGCGGCGGTCGGGACCGTGGCGGGTTCGCCCACGCCGATGACGCCGCGCTCCGGCATATTGAGCAGGATAAGATCAATGTCCGGAGTGTCGGCCGCGCCGGTCAGCTTGTAGGTTTCAAAGTTGGGATTCAGGACCACGCCGCTGCGGGCGTCCATGATCCGCTGCTCGTACAGCGCGTACCCGATGCCCATGATGATGCCGCCGTTCAACTGGCTTTCGCACGTGAGTTTGTTCACCACCGTCCCGCAGTCCTGCACGCACAGGATTTTGCGGACCTTCACGAATCCGGTGTCGGTATCGACCGCCACCTCGGCAAACTGCACGCCGCCGGCGCCACCGGTCGACAAGCCGTCGCGCCATTTGCCGGCGACGACGAGCGGATTGGAGCCGATTTTGCCGCAGGCTTCGAGCCAGCGTGCACCACGCGGATCCTCGATGCCGCTGAGCTTCTTCAACTCCGCCAGCGTCTTCTCGCAGGCGTCGTAGATGGCCGGGGCGACCGAGGCGGTGGTCGCACTGCCACCGCTGAGCCCGGACGGCGGCAGGCGGGTGTCACCCACGCGCACGGTGATCTGCGCCGGATCGAGGCCCAGCATTTCCGCGGCAACGACCGCCACCACGGTGCGGGAGCCGGTGCCGAGATCCTGCGTGCCGCACCGCACCTCGACCGTCCCGTCGGGATTCACCTGCACCTCGGCCTGGGTGCCCTCGCCGCCGCTCATCCAGCCGGCGCCCGCGCAGCCTACGCCCACCTTGACCGGACCGGGCGACGAGCCGGGTTTCCGGTACTTGTCCTTCCAGCCGAACTTCTCGGCGCCGATCTGGTATTCGCGGCACCGGATTGGGTGCGGATCATTCTTGAGACGAATCTCCACCGGATCCATCGCGAGCTTCACGGCCAGCTCATCGAGGATGCCCTCCATGCCGAATGACGCCACGGGATGGCCCGGCGCCCGCATCCAGGTGGCCAGTCCGGCGTTCACCGCGAGCTTGGCCTTCTTCACCCGCGTGTTCGGCGCGGGGTAAATGTACGGCGCGGGAACGAAGGTGACCCCGCCGCCCATGTCCGCGGGTCC
>JBGOXZ010000116.1:0-7653 GCA_041479395.1 Opitutaceae bacterium | reverse complement strand
CGCAGGATCAAACCCAGCAAACACGCGGAGGTGGCGTGCAGCAGCACGTTGATCAGATGATAGCCGAGCACGGCATCGCCCCACAGCCGGTGCTCAAACCAAAAGGCCGTGTGCAGCACCGGATAATATTGCTGCGTCGCGCCCACCTCGAACCAGATGCGCACTAACCCATGCAGCGAGCGCAGCCCCGGTTTGGTAATATGCTCAGCATCGTCCCAGATCAGTCCACCCCGGAGGGCGGGAATATAGACCAGCAGCGTGGCCGCAAAAACCACCACACAGGTCCAGCTTGTAGGCCAGCGGAATGATTTTGAACGGGACGATGCCGATTCAGCCATGGATCAAGGGGGAAGCGCAGGCGATGGAGGCGCGGACAGGAGTCTGGCCTTGAGTCGCAGGCCCTCCTCGCGCTGCGCAGTCGCCTCCTGCTCACGGCCGGCCTGCGACAAAGCCAGGGCCAGCGCAAGATGCGCGCCGGCGTAGTCCGGTTTGAGCCGGATGGCCTCCCTGAATTGGGCGATGGCCTCGTCCAGCCGTCCAGCTTTCGCCAGAGCGACCCCGAGGTTGTTATGGAGGTCGGGACGCTCGGGGCTGAGTCGTAGAGCTTGCTCATAACGGGCGATGGCATCCTCGGCTCTGCCGAGTTTGAGCAAAGCGCCAGCCAGATTGTTGAGCATATCGGGATGGCCGGGCCGCAGCCGCAGTGCTTGCTCCAAATGGCCAACAGCCCCCTGGGTTTGGCCGGCAGCAAGCAGCAAGCTGGCGAGGTTGTACTCGGCCTCGGCATAGTCTGGTATGATCCGCAACGCCGCCTCGTAATGAGCGGCGGCCTCCTGCGGACGCCCCGTCCTGGCCAAGGCAACGCCCAGATTATTTTCGGCCTCGGCATTGTCCGGTTTGCCGCGCAACGCCCGTTCGAGATGTTCGCCGGCCTCCCGCGCCCGGCCGACATCGAGCAGCACGAGGCCCAACTCATAGTCCGCCTTGGCGTAGCCGGGCTTGAGTCGCAGTGCCGCCTCGTAATGGGCGATGGCCTCTTGCGGATGACCCATGTGCGCCAGGGCTGCGCCCAGATTATTCTCGGCTTCGGCATCGTCCGGTCTGATCCGCAACGCCGCTGCGAAATGCTCGCCGGCCTCCCGAAACCGGCCTAACGCGAACAAGGCGGACCCGTAATTGAGCTGGGCCAGTCCGTTGAGCGGACGTTTTGCCACCGTATCCTTCCAGAGAGACAGCTCACTGCGGTAGTCCTGATTGCGGACAAAAGTCAGCCACCCGCAACCCACCGCGAGCGCCAGACCTGCTGCCAGACCGTATCGTCCCATCCAACGGTGCATACCCATGACCACCAAGGTCACCACCGCCGCCAGCGGCAGATACATGCGGTGCTCGACAATCATCTCGGTGGTTCCGGGCGTAAGACTGGTCGGGGCGAGGATGATGAAAAACCAAGCGCCCAGAAAGCCCGCCGCCGGCCAGCGCCACAGCGCGACCAGCGTGGCCCCCGCCAACAGCACCACCACTGCGGCATAAGGCGCCACCTCCACAGCACGGTGGACCCAAAATGGTCCGTATTCGAACACGAGCGGATGCGGCCAGACGGACAGCCCCACATAGCGGGTGATCGCCTCGCACTGCGTCAGCCAATACGATTTTACCGCGTCGAAGTTGAAAACGAACATGCCGCCGCGATTTCCGCCGGTGCTGGCGACCAAAAGACCCAGCGGAATCCATGTCGCAGCCAGCCCCACATACAGCCCCCGCCGCTGCCGCCACGCCTCCTGAAAACCGCCCGCCACTCTGCTGGATAGCAGAGCGCGATCATACAGCAGCAGCAGCATCGGGGCGGTCACCAGCACCTCCTTGGTCGTCATGCCCAAGAGGCACGCGGCGACGGTCGCTATCTGCCAGCGGAGCGGCCGGGGCGATTCGGCGGCACGGATGAAACCGTACAACGTCAGCAGATAAAACATGCCCATCACCGACTCGGCGCGCTGGATGATGTAAGTCACCGCCTCGGTCTGTAGGGGATGCAGAGTCCAGATAAGCGCCACCACCAGCGCCAGCGGCAGTGCATGCCGGCCGAACCGCGTCTGCAACGGCGGACGCAACAACGTCCGCCGCACGATGCCGAATAGCGTCAAACCGGCCAGAATATGAATCGCCAGGTTCATCGCATGATAGCTCCATACCGCCATGCCGCTCATGGCGTAGTTGAGGGCCAGCGTGAGGCTGAGCACCGGCCGGCCGCTGGTCGTCAGGCCGGTGGCGCCTTTGCTGGAGAGCGCATCCCAGACCGGCCACAGATGGCGGATCGCGGGGTTGTCCACAATCGACCATTCGTCGTCGAACAGAAATGGGACCGAAAAACTATTGTGGTAGGCGGCGAGTCCTGCCAACGCGATCAGCGCGACCGGCCATAGCTTCGCCCACCGCGATGTCGAAGCCGCGATGTCCGCCGGAGGCGAATGGGGCTGGGTCGTCAGCATGGCAGGTACCCTTTCAGAAGCCTTCGGCCTTGAGGCGCAAACCCTCATCGTGCTGAGCGATCGCGTCCTGCTGCCGGCCGGCCTGCCACAAGACCAGCGCCAACTTGAGATGCGCGTCCGCATTGTCCGGCTTGAGGCGAATGCCCTCTGTAAACTGGGCGATGGCATCGTTCAGCTGCCCGGTGTTGGTCAGCGCCATGCCGAGGTTGACATGGGCCTCGGCATAGTCGGGCCTGAGTTGGAGGGCTTGTTCGTAGCGGGCGATCGCCTCCTGCGTCCGGCCCAGTCTGAATAGAGCGCTTCCCGAATTATTGAGCGCGTCGGCGTTGTCGGGCTGCAGTCGCAGGGCGTGTTCAAACTGCGCCATCGCCTCTGAAACGCGGCCCAGATTGAACAGCAGGACGGAGCCCAAGCTAGACTGCGCACGCGAATTATCCGGACATTTCTCTACCGTATCGCGCCAGAGAGTCAGCTCGCTTTGGTAATCTTGATTGCGCTGCACGGTGAGCCACCCGAGAACCGTCGCCCAAATCAAGCTCAAGGGCACGCATCGTCGGCCGAACAAGGCGTACAAACCCAGCACCAGCAGCACCACCACTGCCGCCAAGGGCAGATACATCCGATGTTCGGCCATCGTTTGTGTCACCACCGGGATCACGCTCGAACTCGGCGCCAGTACCATGAAAAAAACAGCACCGGCAAATCCGATCGCGGGCCAACGCCGCAGTGCAACCACGGTGCCCGCCAGAAGGAGAATCAGCATCAAGGCCTGGCCGCTGACCTCTCCCGCGTTCTTCACGACGCCAACGCCGTAATCGAAAACCAACGGGTTCGGCCAGACTGACAGCCGCAAATAGCGCACGATCGCCCTACACTGGGTCAAGGCATAGGCCCACCAAGTGACGGTCGTGGTCAGCCCGGCCGTGCCCCCGCGGCCGGCCGCACTGGTCACGAGCGAGCCCAACAGCAGCCACGTGCCGAACAGCGCCAGATAAAAACGCGGGCGTTGCCGCAACGCGGAGCGAAACGTACCCGCAACAAACGTGCGGTCGTAGAGCAGCACAATCAGCGGGGCCGAGACCATCACTTCCTTGCTCGCCATACCGAGCGCACACGCTCCTACCGCCATTACCTGCCATCGCCAGAGGATCGGCGAATCTACTCCGCGGATGAAGCAGTAGACCGTGAGTAGGTAAAACAGACTCACCAGCGACTCCGCGCGCTGGATGACATAAGTCACCGCCTCGGTCTGCAGGGGGTGAAGAGTCCAGATCAGCGCCACCACCAGCGCCAGCGGCAGCGCCGCCCGGCCAAACCCGGCCTGTGGCGGAGCGCGCACCAACGTTCGCCGCACAACACCGAACAGCACGAGGCCGGCCAGAATATGAATCACCAAGTTGACCACATGGTAGCTCCCGACTGTCGTGCCGCTCATGGCGTAGTTGAGGGCCAGCGTGAGGTTCAGCGCCGGCCGCCCGCTGACCGTGAGGCCGCCCTTCGGCGGCGACAGCGCCTCCCCGACCGGCCAGAGGTGACGGATCGTCGGATTCTGCGCGATCGATCCGACATCGTCGAAAAGAAACGGGACGGCGAAGGTGTGGTGATATGCGACCAGTGCCGCGATGGCGATCAGGGCTGCTGCCGCCATCAGGGTCAAACGCGAGGGGGCAGCCGGCGCCGCGGCGCCGGTCGGTCGGGAGACAGTGGCGCTTGCCGCACGAGGGTTCACGGGTGACCGGCGGTTTGCGCGGCCTTGAGGCGCAGGCCTTCATCATGCTGCGCAATCGCCTCCTGCTGCCGGCCGGCCTGCCACAAAGCCAAAGCCAGTTTGAGGTGCGCGTCGGCCGAGTCAGGCTTGAGCCGGATGGTCTCTTGGAATTGCGCCATGGCCTCGTCCAGCCTTCTCCCGTTCGTCAGCGCGATCGCCAGGTGGTAATGAATATCAGCGTTACCCGGCGTGACCTTTAGCGCCGCCTCGTAATGCGCGATGGCGTCCTGCGGGCGACCCGTCCCGGTCAGCGCCAAGCCCAGGTTATACTCGGCTTCGCCCAACCCGGGGTTGCTCCGCAGCGCCGCTTCGAAATGCGCGGCCGCCTCCTGCGCCCGCCCGGCGGCCAGGAGCAGGTTGCCCAGATTGTTGTCCGCCTCGGCATAACCCGGCTTGATCAGCAACGCCCGTTCGTAATGCGCCATGGCCTCCTGCGGACGACCCAGCCGGGCCAGCGCCCGTCCGAGATTGAATTCCGCCTCGGCATAATGGGGCGCGAGCTGCAGGGCCCGCTCGAGGTGCGCGATGGCGTCCTGCGGACGGCCGGTCTGGGCCAGCGCGTTGCCCAGGTTGTTTTCCGGCTCGGGATCGTTGGGCCGGACGCGCACCGCTTGCTCGAGATGGGGAATGGCCCCCTGGATCCGGCCCGTTTCGATCAAGAGGATCCCAAGGTTGTTGTGCGCCATCCAGCAGTCCGGGTTCCGCTCGAGCGTGAGGCGGTAAAACGTTTCCATGTCGCGATAGAGGCCGCATTGCCGCCAGGTGAGCATACCGAGGGTGCCCAACACCACCGCTGCCAGCGCCCAACCCGACCACCGCGCTAGCGGAGTCAGGCGTCCGATCAGCCAAGCCGTTCCGGCCGCCGCCAGAACGATCGGGCCGAGGCTGGGTTGGTATTGCCAGTGATCGGCCACGAAGGAGAACACAAAGGCGTATACATTGAAGAAACCGAGGACCGGGAACAGCGAGCCGACAAAAAATAGCAGCGTCGCCAGAGGCGCGCGGGTTTGTTTGCGCAGCAGCCATAACCCGACCAACAGCGCCGCGGCGCCGAGCGGAAACAGCCATTGCCAAAGCTCGGCCGCGTCCACCCGCCAGCGTGGATAAATGAAGATGAGGTCGGTGGGCCACGCGAGCTTCGCCAAGTAGAACCAGATCACGCGTCCGGCCAGCACGCTGCGCTCCATGAATGTCAGGGCAAAATCAGCGCCGCGCGCCCCGATGTAGGTCCGTTCCACCCAGGCGGAGAAAAGACCGAAGGCTGCGCCCGCGATGAACCACGGCAGCAGGGGAATCACGTCGCGCCGCCATGACAGCTGCCCTCCCTTCCACCAGAAAATGACCAGCAGCGCCGCCGGCAATGTGGCCGTGACAGACTTGCTTAGCAGCGCGAGGACAAAGAGGCCCGAGGCCAGCAGATACGGTCCGCGCCCGCGCTTGTCGTCGAAATCCAGGTAGACGAGCAGGGCCGCGAGATAGAACACCGTTGAGAGGGTGTTCTTCTGCTCGGAAATCCACGCCACCGATTCGACGCACACCGGATGGAGGCCGAACAGCAGCGCCGCAAGCCACGCGCCCGGCACGGCCAGCCGCCGCAGGATCAGGCCCAGCAGACAAGCGGCCGTGGCGTGGAGCAGCACGTTGAGCAGATGATACCCAAGGGCCGCGTCGCCCCAGAGTTTGTGCTGGACCCAAAACGCGCTGTGCAAGATCGGATAATACTGCTCCGTCGCGCCGAGTTCGCACCAGATGCGCGACAGACCGACCAGTGATTGCAGCTCCGGCTTGGTCACGTAGTCGTGGTCGTTCCAGATGAATCCGGCGCGGATCGCCGGCAGATAGGCCACCGCCACCGCCGCGAAGACCAGCGCTGCCAGCCACCATTGGCGGAAGGAAACCGGCGCAGCTCGTGTCGATTGAGAGGCAACCATGGGCTACTCGGGAAGCGACGGACGGGGCCGGGCCAAAGCGTCCTCGACTTCAAGCCGTTCGGCGAGAAAGGCCAAGAGAGCGGCGGGATCGCGTTCCCGATCCACGCGATTCCGAAAATCGTCGTGCACGAGCTGCCGCGCGAGGCGGGAAAACACCTGCAGGTGTTCGGTGGCTTGGTCCGATTCGCGAATCGCCATCAGGAGCACGGTGGTCACGGGCTGGCCGTCCGCCGTCGCCCACGGAATGGGCCGCCGCGGTTTGAGAACGGCCAGCGAGTTGGCGGCGAGCGCGCGGGTTTTGCAGTGGGGAATGGCAAAGCCGTGGCCAAACCCGGTGGAGTAGACGGCTTCCCGGCGCCACACCGCCTCCTCAATCTCGCGGGGGGAATCCGTCCGGCCGGCGATGTACAACGCGTCGCAGATTTCCTTGATGGCCTCCGCCTGGGAGGTGGCGTCAGAATCCACCAACACCAATTCGCCATCGAGTAGCGGCGCCGTTTCGCCGGCCGCCGCTTGTTTCAACAAAGTCTCGACCTCCTCCGCTGCCGTGCACGCCAGCGCTTGGTCCAGCAGCCGGCGGCAGTCAGCCGCGGACAGCTGGTGGAGCCGCGCCTTGACCGCCGGGATGGACGAGGCCGCCATGCTGATCTCGTGGAGGCCCAGCCCCACCAGCAGGGGCAGGTAGAGCGTCTGCCCGCCCATCTCGCCACACAAGCCGAGCCACCGGCCCTGGGCGCGAACACCCTCCGCGATCTTTTTCAGCAAACGCAGAAAACCCGGCGCCGTCGGCCCACCGCGCACCGCCGGCTCCTCCGTGCGGGCCGTGGCCGTGAAGTCGTGTAGCAGGTCGTTGGACCCGATGCTGAAGAAATCCAGCTCCCGGCACAGCGCGGGCAGTGCCAACGCCGCCGCCGGCACCTCGATCATCGCGCCGAGCGGGATGCCCGGCGCGTGCGGCACGTGGCGCTCTGCCAGCCGCGCCTGCTCCTGCGCAACGATTTTTTTGACCCAACGCACTTCATCGACCTCCGCCACCATCGGGATCATTAGCCACAACGGTCCCTGCCCCGCCGCGCGCAGGAACGCCCGGACCTGGGTGCGAAAGAGATTTTCGATGCGCGGATACCACCGCACCCCGCGGCAGCCCAGGAGCGGGTCTCCCTCCTCCGGCAGCTCTAGGTACCGCAGCGGCTTGTCCCCGCCGATGTCCAGGGTCCGCATGATGACCGTCCGGCCGTTGGCGGCCGCCACCGCGCGCCGGTATTCCTCGAACTGTTCGTCCTCCGCCGGCGCCGCGGCGCGGTCCATGAACAGCATCTCGGTCCGGAACAGCCCGATGCTCTCCGCGCCGGCCGCCAGCACCGGGGCGACCTCGTCCGCCGTCGAAATGTTCGCGGCGATCTCCACCCGCGTCCTGTCGCGGGTCCGGCCGGGGCGGTCGGCGTAACGCTGCAGATGCGCGCGG
>JBGOXZ010000115.1:0-7702 GCA_041479395.1 Opitutaceae bacterium | reverse complement strand
CGCAGGTAGCGATCGTCGCTGGCCGCATCCATGCGGTCGAAGCCCCAGTGGCCCTTGTCGTACGGGTGAAAAAGGATGATGTCCGCCTCGAGGCCGAGGGCGCGCAACTGCGCGAGGCGTTTTTCAAAGTGTCGGAAGAATTCCGGGTTGAAGCGGGAAAAATCCCAGCGGTTCGGCGGCGTGCCCAGGAACGGATAATAGACCGGCTCGTTCTGATTCCAGTCATAGCGCTTCGGGAAGACGCAGAACCGGATTTTGTTGAACGGCGCAGTTGCGAGCGTTCGCAACGTCTGTTCCTCAAGCGCATCGCCTTGGTGCACCCACGCGTAGCAGGTGGTGCCGAGCTCGCGAAACGGCGCGCCGTCGGCGTAGGCGAAATGAAACGTGTGGTGCACGCGCACCGGGCCGTGGTTGCCCTTGGTCGGCGGGGTAGCGGTGACCACTCCGGCGCGGCTGTCTAATTCGGGCCGGTTGCTCGACGTGGTGTAGCGCCACTCGCCCGCGCTCTCCGGCATGAAGCGGAGCCTGTACACGCCGTTGCCGTCGTAGAAGCCGGCGACTTGCACCACGCGTTCGCCTTGCAGGAAGCGCGCCGAAAGCTGGACCTCAGTGAACGGATTGCCCTCGGCCGGACCGGTCAGCGCGAGTTCGAACGTGCTCCACTGTTCTGCGGAGGCTGGCGGCGATCCAGCGGGCGCAGCCGGGGCGGCGCCGAGGCTTGCGGCCGTCATCAGCGCCAGGAGCCAAGAGGCGACTCGGGCGATCAACGAGGTTTTCATCGTGCCGTGCGGTGTTAGGGGAAAGCGCAGTCACTCGACTGCGCGGCCGACAGCATGGCGGCTCCGGCGCGCCTTGCCAGGGCGGAATTGCCCAAGCCGCTCACGCGGAGAGCGGCACCGGTCTTCCCCGTCCGCGGTGGGGCGGTGCCGTCAATCCGGCGTATCCCCCAGGGAGGGGAAGGGGATTTCGGGGGCAGGAGCCGGACTGTTTCCTTGAAGTCCCGTGAGCGCGGGGCGATAATCGCCGCGTGGCTACTGCCCAGCCCACCCGGCACAGTGAAAGGGGAACAGTGCGAATCTTTCGATCTCGACGGACGAGGGTCTCTCGGTGGGTGGGCGGGTGGTGCGGGGTCCTGCTGCTGGCGCTGGCCGGGCCGGCCGGATTCGCGGAGGACGCACCGCCGAAGGAACGCGACAGCAACGAGACCATCGTCATCGGAGTCTCGGAGAGCTTTTTCCCCTATCAGTATCGCGATACGGATGGGCAGCTGAAGGGTTTCGCGATCGACGTGACGGACGCCGTGGCCCGGGTCATGGACCTCCGCATCCGGCAGCTGGGCGTGAAGAACACCGAGATGACCGACGCGCTGCGGAGCGGCCGGATCGACGCGATCGAGTTCTGGGGTGAGACGACCGTGCGGCGGGCTTTCGCGGATTTTTCGGTGCCGATCGCGCGTTTCGAGACGGTCGTCGTCGTGCGCCGGGACGAACAGCGCATCCACCGGGTGGACGACTTGAAAGGCCGCCGGGTGGCGGTGGGCCAGCGCGGCACCGTCGGCGAACGGTATTTGCTGGAGAAGCAGCCCGAAGCGATCCCGGTTTACACCGAGACGAGCGAGGAGTACCTGCGCATGCTGGATGCGGGAAAATGCGACGCGGCGGTCATGTCGCGCATCACGGCGTTTTCGATGATCGACCGGTTCAAGCTCAAGAACCTCCGGGTGCTCGACGACAAGGTGCAGGGCTACGACGTGCGTTACTGCTTCACGGTGCGGAAGGGCGACTCGCTGCTGCTCGCGCGCCTCAACGAAGGCCTGGCCATTCTTCACCGCACCGGCCGGTTCGACGAGATCTATCATCAATGGTTCGGCCGCTTCGAATCGAGGACCTTCACGCCCGTGCAAGTCGTCAGCTACGTGGCGGTGGCTCTGGCCCTGGCCTGCGTGGCCGTAAGTTGGGGCTTTTTGCGGCAGCGCACCCTGTCGCGGCGCATCGCCCGGCAGGCAGCCGAGCTGGTGGAACAGCGTTCGCTCCTCGCCGCCTTGTACGACAACCATCCGCTGGCCACCGTGGTGCTCGAAATTCCGGCGGAAGGCTCGCCCCTGCTGGTCTCGTTGAACAGCGAGGCGGGCCGGCTGTTCGGACTCGACCCCGCCGCCCCGCCGGGCTGCCGGCTGAAGGATCTGCCCGTCTCGGCCGATCTGCGGGCATATTTCGGGGAAGTGATTACGCGCTGGCGGGCCACCAGCCGACCCGGCCAGTGGGAGACGCGGCTGCCCACGACCCAGCAGCTGCTCGAGACCACGCTCGTCCCGCTGGGCGCGGGGGCGTCGGGGGCCCACCGGCTCTGCGTCCTGTCGGCCGATGTCACCAAGCGCCGGCTCATGGATCAGGAAATCGCGCATTCGCGCCGGCTCCGCGCCTTGGGCGAACTGGTCGGGGGCATCGCCCACGAGTTCAACAATCTCCTCACGCCGATCATCGGGACCACCAACCTCCTGCAGCTCGACCGCCAGGCCGACCTGCCGCTGCAGTCGAGCCTAAGCGTCATCTATCAGGCGGCCAAACGGGCCGCGGAACTCACCCGGCGCCTGCTGACGTTCGGCCGCAAGGCCGACGAACGCGCCCAGCCCGTGCGGATCGCCGAGGCGGTGGCCAACTGCTTCGCCTTGTTCCAACCCACGATCGACCGCCGGATCGTGTGGGAGTCCCGGCTGCCGTCCGACCTCCCGCCCATCCTGTTCAACCCGGTCGATCTCAATCAGATTGTCTTCAACCTGGTCATCAACGCGCGCGACACCCTGCTCGAAAAACTGGCCCAGGTGAAAGGCGCGGCCTGGACGCCGCGTCTGCGGGTTTCGGTGGAGGAACTGCCCGTGGGCGCGCTGCCCGTGCGTTCGGGCGGGCTCGGCCGCGTCCTGGAGGCCTGGCAGCATTTGACGGTTGAGGACAACGGGCTGGGCATCCGGCCGGAGATCATCGATCGGATTTTCGAACCGTTTTTCACCACGAAGGATGTGGGCAAAGGATCGGGCTTGGGGCTGGCGACGGTCTGGCATTTGGTCACCGAGGCGGGCGGCGAGGTGACGGTCGAATCGAAGGTGGGTGAGGGCACGAAAATCCACGTCACGCTCCCGCGCTGGCAGGCGGACACGAACCCGCCGGTGGACAACGGCAAGCCCGGCAGCGCGCCGGCCCCGGTCAAGGGCCGCCGCATCCTGCTGGTGGAGGACGAGCCGCTGGTCGCGCGCACCGCGATCGCGGTGCTCGAGCGCCTCGGCCACACCGTAACCCACCTGCTCGACGGGGCCGAGGCCTGGTCCCATTTCTCCTCCAACGGCGGGCCCTACGACGTGCTGCTGCTCGATGTGAACATGCCGCGGATGAGCGGCGTGGATCTGATCAGGCGGGTGCGGGAAACCAGTTTCGCCGGCCGGATTGTGGTCATGAGCGGCCGGGTGGCCGACGAGGACCTGCGTGTGCTCAAGGCCCTGCAGGTCGATTACATCCTGGCGAAGCCGTTCACGCCGGCGGAACTCGGAGAGGCGTTGCGCGGGGCCAAGGGCGCCGGAACGCAGAATCCGTGGGATCGCGTGACGGCTCGACGCTGAACTAACCGAAATCGGAAGCTGGGGAGCGCGGGTCCAACCTGGATCGCCGGGAGGGGCACGGATCTCCTGACCCGTGATTTTCCCCCTTGGGCCGCGAGCCCCATTCCCCTTTGGTTGCGGTGCGCGCCGGCCTGCACCGCTCGGTGCGGATTATTCCAGGTCAGGAGGGACCCTGCGTGGTGGGCGTGTTTCCGCGCCGAGGACGGTTTCGGGCGGGCACCATTGGTGCGCTCATGGGCCCCGCACCGCGACGCGGTAGGGATGCAGTTCGGCGGTCATGATCTTCTCGGCGACGGCGGGGTCGCCGGCCATGAACGCCCGGGCGGCGGCTTCGCTGGCCGCCTCGAAAATCACCACGCCAAAAGTGCGGTCGAGCGGTTCGGCGGTGCGGCCGGCCAGGATGACCTGCCCGCGCTCCGCCGCCGCCTGCAGATAAGCGAAATGGCGGCCAAGGGCGGCATGGTCGGCATCAGTCCATGCCTGCTCGTCGTGCAGCCGCGGCACGAGACGCAGGACGTAGAGAAACTGGCTGGAGTCGCGCGCGGGACTCGGAACGGCGGGCATGGGGAGTAAGGGTTAAAGTGTAAGGAGTAAGGGAGTGGGGGAAGAGGAGGATGTCGGGATTCGCCTCAAACCTTAAACTCTAAACCTTAAACCTGAGCCTCTACCCGCGCCGCAGGCGCTACTCCGCCCGCAGGGCGATCATCGGATCGACGCGCGTGGCGCGGAGCGCCGGCACGAACGTGGCGACGAAGGCGACGGCGGAAAGCAACAACGCCACCGCGGCATAGGTGAGCGGATCGAGCGGGCTGATGTCGAAGAGCTGGGTGGCGATGCCCTCCCGGGCCACCACGCCGATGGCGGCGGTGCCGCCCAGGCCGATGGCCAGACCGATGACGAGCTGGAGCGCGCCCTGGCCGAGGACCATCTTCAGGATGCGGCCGTGGTCGGCGCCGAGGGCCATGCGGATGCCGAATTCCTGCGTGCGCTGATTGACCGAAAACGACATCACGCCGTACAGACCGACCGACGCGAGGATAACCGCGACCAGGCCGAACACGGTGAACATCGTCGCGATGACGCGCGAGACGCCGAGGAAACTCTCCTGATTTTCCCGGGCGGTGCCGACGAAGTAGAGCGGCAGGTTGGGGTCGACCTGGTTGACCACCCGCTGGAGCGCCGTGCCGAGCGTGACGGCCCGGCGGCCCAGTTCACCGCCGCCGCGCGGGCGGACCAGGACGGTGGCGAATTGCTGCGTGATCGGTCCCGGCTGCGCCGGGCCGAACACAGTGGAGAAGTAGGGCACGTAGAAACCCGTATCGTCGACCTGCGGATTGTTGAACGGACCGAGCATGCGGACGGTGGGGACGACGCCGACGATCGTGCGCCACGGGCCGAAGAGCTGACCGTTGTTGCCCACCGTGCGGAAGCGGCGGCCGATCGAACTTTCGTTGCCGAAGTGTTTCCGGGCGAAGGCCGCATTGACGATGGCGATGGGGAGCTTCGCGTCGCTGTCATCGAGCGCAAAGTCGCGGCCCTCGAGGATCTTCGCGCCGAGCGCGGCAAAATAGCCATCCGTGACCTGTTCAAAGTTGGCGTTGGGGCGGTCGCTGTCCGTGGGATAGGCCTGGCCCTCGATTTCGACCGGCGCGAAGCCGGAGAAGGACATGCGGAAGCGGTTGGTGAGCGCGGCGCCCTGGAACTCGGGGTGGGCGCGCAGCTCGAGCAGGAGGCGGTCGAAAAACAGCTTGCGGGCCTCGGGTGTCGGGTAGGCGCCCTCCATGAGCGCCATGCGCGCGGTGAGCACCGCACCGTTGTCGTAGCCCCAGTCGATGCGGTTGCGCCGCAGAATGGACTGCAATTGCAGGAGCGCGCCGACGAGCAGGAGGCAGGTGACGATGATCTGGAGCACGACGAGCCCCCGGGTGAGGACGGTCACGGTCCGGCTGGTGTTGCCGCGGCCCGCCTCCTTGAGCGTCGTAATGGCGCTGGTGCGTGAGGCCATCCAGGCGGGAATTAATCCGGATCCGACGGCGGAGAACACGACGGCGAAGACGACGAAGGCCAGAACCGGGCCGTCGATATTGAACACGATGTAAGCCGGAATCGGATTGTCGGAGTTGTGCAAGGCGGCGTTGAGGTAGGCGGTCGCCTCGTAGGCAAACGCGATGCCGATGGATGCGCCCAGGAGGGCGAGGAGCAGGCTTTCGGTGAGCATTTGCCGGATGAGCCGGATGCGCGTGGCGCCGAGCGAGGAGCGGATCGCGAGTTCCTTGGCGCGAAGCGTGGCGCGGGCGAACTGCATGTTCATCACGTTGACGCACGCGATGAGCAGAATGCCGGTGCAGAACGCCAGCATCGTCCAGAGCAGGCCGGCGATCGCCGGGGGCGTGAAGGTCTTGATCAAAGGCTCGACCAGCGCGGTGTCGAATTTCTTGTTCGTGTCGGGGAAGGCCGCGGCGAGCTGCTTGGCGATC
Organism: Opitutaceae bacterium; assembly: GCA_041479395.1. Taxonomy (GTDB): domain Bacteria; phylum Verrucomicrobiota; class Verrucomicrobiia; order Opitutales; family Opitutaceae; genus Fen-1467. The sequence goes on along the minus strand of JBGOXZ010000115.1, from coordinate 1,615 downwards.
CCGGTGAACTCGGCGGAGGCCTGGTCGAACGCGACGCCCGGCTTGATGAGGCCGAGGACCGCCGGGGTGTTGGCCGGCCGGCTGGGGTCGTTGCGCGGCGCGGGCGGATACTCGCTGTAGAGCGGCAGCCAGAGCTGCTCGTTGATCGGGAACGCGAAACCCGGCGGCATCACGCCAATCACCGTGGCGGGCTTGCCATTGATGCGGACGCTCTTGCCGACGACATCGCCGCCGCCGAAGTCGCGGCGCCAGAGCTGGTGGCTGATGAGCGCGACCTTTTCGGCGCCGGGCCGGTCGTCGCGCGCAGCGAAATCCCGGCCGACGAGCGGAACCACGCCGAGAATCCGGAAGAAGTCGGACGAGACGTAGGCGCCGGTGTAGCGCTGCGGGTTGCCGTCGACGGTGACATTGACCGTCGCGCCGGCGGTGTAGGCGGCGAGCAGGTCGAAGGATTTTTGCTGCTCGCGCATCGCCTCGTAATCGAGGGAGAAGATCTGGCCACCGAAACCGTTGAGGTTGGCATTCTTTTGGGTGACGTCGATGACCTGGATGCCGGCCAGCCGGCTGGCGTTGGGGAACGAGAAGCCACGGAGCATCGTGCCGTTGACGACGCTGAACATCGTGGTGACGCCACAGATGCCGAGCGCAAGCACGGTGACGGCGAGGAAGCAGAACGATTTTTCCTTGAGGAGGACGCGGGCGCCAATGCGCAGGTCTTGGAAGAAGGTCGCGAGGATCATGGTGAATCGTGGTTCGGATGGCCCGGCCCGCCGGCAGGGCGGCTGCACCGAAGCGGGTGGCGACTGCGGGGAAGGGCGTGACTGGCGATGCTGGCGGACCGGGAACGATCGGGTAAGTGCGAGGGAATCAGGACTGCGGTCGACATGAGCGGCATGTCGGTAAGAAGCAGCGTAATTCATGCAGAGAGCATGCCATGCTTATGGAGCCAAAATACAGCCTGCGATGGGATAATGACTTAAAAAATGCATGTTCTCGCAGCCGCGACGAACCGTGCCCATCTTTGGAACAGTGGATTCCCGGAAACGGGACACCAACTGCAGGGGTTGCGGGCGGCGGCGCGACCTCGAAGGCACCCCCGGTCGGAGGCACCTCATTCCGCGCGCAGGGCGGTGATCGGATCGACCCGGGTGGCGCGGCGGGCGGGCAGCCAGCAGGCGAACAGCATCGTGCCCGCGAGCACGGCGACATTGACAACAAGCAGCCAGAGGCCGGGAAGTTCCATGGCCGGCATCGCGCCGCTGAGGATGATGGTCAGCGCGTAATAGGCCGGGATGCCGACGGCGATGCCGATGACGAGCAGGCGGACGCCCTCGCCCAAGATCAGGCGCAGGATGTCCCCGCGGCTCGCCCCGAGTGCGATCCGCACGCCGATGTCGCGGGTGCGTTGCGCGGTCAGTTGCGAGATCACCCCGAACAATCCGACGGCCGCGATCAGCAGTCCCATGCCGGCGGAGACCCCAAGGTTGACGATTACCAGGTTGAGATTCGTGAGATTGCGTTCCCAGGACGAGCGCAGCGACCCCGGGGCGGCGACCGGCAGGTCGGCGTCAAGGGCGGCCACCGCCTCGCGCACGCTCCGGGTCAGCGACTCGGG
>JBGOXZ010000114.1:0-7733 GCA_041479395.1 Opitutaceae bacterium | reverse complement strand
GGCCGATGAGCCGACCGGCAACCTCGACAGCAAAACCTCCGTCGAGGTGATGGGGGTGTTCCAAAAACTCAACGACCAGGGCATCACCATCGTCATGGTGACGCACGAGCTCGACATTGCCCGCTACTGCAAGCGCAACCTGATCCTGCGCGACGGTCACCTGGTGCGCGATGAACCCGTGGCGGACCGCCTGCATGCCGACGAGGAAATGCAGAAACTCAAGGCGGCCGAGGCCGCGGCGAAACTGACCTCCGCCTGACCATGCGCGTCATCAACACCATCAAGGTCGCCTTGCGCGCGCTGCGGCGCAACACCATGCGCTCCATCCTCACCGCGCTCGGCATCATCATCGGCGTCGGGGCGGTGATCGCCATGGTCAGCATCGGCAACGGGGCCAAGGCGCAGGTCGAAGCGCAGGTCGCCAGCCTCGGGGAAAATGTCATCACCGTCTTTCCCGGCAGCTTCACGGCCGGCGGCATGCGGGGCGGCTGGGGCAGCATGTCCACGCTCACGATCGACGACTCCGATGCCATCAAGCGTGAAACCGTCAACGTCTTGGGGGTTAGTCCGGAGGTGCGCGACCGCGCCCAAGTGCTCGCGAACGGCCTCAACTGGAACACGATGATCATGGGCGAGTCGCCCGACTACCCGGCGATCCGCAGCTGGCAGATGGCCGAGGGGGCGATGTTCACCGAGCAGGATGTGCGCAGCGTGGCCAAGATGGCCGTGCTCGGTAAAACCGTCGTCGACCAGCTCTTCCCCGACGGAGATCCGATCGGCAAGACGGTCCGCATCCGCAACATCCCGTTCAAGATCGTCGGGGTCCTCGCGGCCAAGGGTTTCAACCTCTTCGGCCAGGACCAGGATGACACCGTGGTCATCCCCTACACGAGCCACCTCAAGCGGGTGTCGCACCACCCGAACATCAACTCCATCCTCGTGCAGGCGGCCAGCGCCAAGACGATCGAAAAAGTCCAGCAGGACATCACCGACCTGCTCATGCAGCGCCGCAAGGGCCGCGAACAGGATTTCACCGTGCGCAACCAGGTGGAACTCGCGCAGGCCGCCACCGCCACCTCCAAGACGATGACCGTGCTGCTGTCGGCCATCGCCGGCGTATCGCTCATCGTCGGCGGCATTGGCATCATGAATATCATGCTGGTGAGCGTGACCGAACGCACGCGCGAGATCGGCATCCGCCTCGCCGTCGGCGCGCACGGCCGCGATGTGTTGCTGCAGTTCCTCATCGAAGCCGTGATCCTCAGCTCGCTGGGCGGCCTCATCGGCATCCTCATCGGGGTCGGCTTCTCCGAATTGGTTTCCCTGCGCACCGGGTGGCCGATTCTGGTCTCAACCACTTCGGTGGTCGTGGCGGTCGCGTTCAGCGCGGCGGTCGGCATGTTCTTCGGCTACTATCCGGCGCGCAAGGCCGCCCAACTCGATCCGATCGAGGCTCTGCGCTACGAGTGACGCGCGCCGTGCCGGATGGCGCGCGGGGGGAAATGGAGCGCGCAGGTGCCGGTGGACACCCTCACCGCGCAATGCCGTCAAGGAAGCCCTTCCCCTCTCCCATCCAGTCTGATTTCCCTTCATCCCATTCTTGGGAAACGTGCATCCCGTGACCGAAAGGGATTGGCGCGTTCCGAGCGCGTCGCAGCGAGACGGAGATGACTTTAGTAATTACGCACCATCGCCTTGGCGAATGCGAACATCATTTGGCACGGTGCCTGCATTGGGAGAAGCATCAACGAAGGCACCAAAATGAAAACCTCACTGAAGCTCATCCTGTTCCTCCTCGGCGCCAGTTTCCCGTGCATCGCGTTTGCCGGACTGGTTGGCCTCTCCTCCCCCGCTGCTTTCTTCAGCAGTGAGGTGGTCCTGTCGGTCTTCGCGGCCACCGGTCTGCTGCTGATCAGCCTCAACGACTACACCTACCGCCGCATCGCCTTCCGCACTTCGCCCGCCCGGGTGTGCCCGGTGGTCGCGTTCAGCCCGGATCAGTCCAGCCGCGCCTGCGGTCATCGCCGTGGGGTCTGCATCGCCGCGTGATGCCCGCCGTGGCGGACGGAGATGAACCCTCCGCGCCACGCCTCCGCCCCGGGTCTTCCGTGGGCCAATCTCCGCTTGCCCCAGCCAGCCGGCCTTCCTCATGCTGCCTTGAGTCTCACCCTGCGATGACCGCCCCTGACTCCTCGACCCTCCGGATTCTCGTTGCCGACGACCAGACCGACGTTCTCGAAGCGCTGCGTCTTCTTCTGAAAGCGGAGGGCTACCAGATCGAGACGGTGAAGTCACCCGCCGCGGTCATCAAGGCGATCGAGGCGCGCGACTTTTTGCTCGTGTTGATGGACCTCAATTACACGCGCGACACCACCTCCGGCCAGGAGGGCCTTGATCTCCTTAACAAGATTCAGACCGTCGACGCCTCGCTGCCGGTCGTCGTCATGACCGCGTGGGCGAGCGTTGACGTGGCGGTCGAGGCCATGCGGCGCGGCGCGAAGGATTTCATCACCAAGCCTTGGGACAACCCGCGCCTCATCGCGATCGTCCGCAATCAGATCGAGCTGGGCAACGCGGTGCGGGCCTACCGCCGGCTCGAACAGGAAAACCAGCTGCTGCGCGGCAAGGGCGGCCCCACGCTCATCGCGCAGTCCGCCGCGATGCGCCCCGTCCTCGAGGTCATCGCGCGCGTCGGCCCGTCCGACGCCAACGTCCTCATCACCGGTGAGAACGGCACGGGCAAGGGCCTGATCGCCCAGGCGCTGCACGCCGTGTCGGTCCGCGCGGCCCAGCCCTTCATCTCGGTCAACATGGGCGGCCTGCCCGAGGGCGTGTTTGAGAGCGAGCTCTTCGGACATGTGCGCGGCGCGTTCACCGACGCCAAGAGCGACCGCGCCGGCCGCTTCGAGCTCGCGGACGGCGGCACGCTCTTCATGGACGAGATCGGCAACATTCCGCTCAGCCAGCAGGCGAAGATCCTGCGCACGCTCGAAACCGGCGAATACGAGCGCGTCGGCTCGTCGAAGACCTTCCGTGCCAATGTGCGCCTCATCTCGGCCACGAACGCTGATCTGTCCGTCGAGGTCGCCGCCGGCAAGTTCCGCCAGGATCTGCTTTTTCGTCTCAACACCATTTCCATTCCCCTGCCGCCGCTGCGGGAGCGCCGCGAGGACATTCCGCTCCTCGCGCAGCACTTCCTCAAGCAGCATGTCGAGCGCTACCGCAAGGCCATCACCGGCTTTGAGGCCGGTGCGCTCGAGGCCATGCAGAACCATGCCTGGCCCGGCAACGTCCGCGAACTCGATCATGCGGTCGAACGCGGCGTGCTCATGTCCACGGGCAAGGTCGTGCGGGCGGTCGATCTGGGACTCACCGCCGGCCAGGCCGCGACGCGCATCGAGGACATGAGCCTGGAGGAGGTCGAGGCCCATCTGATCAAGAAAACGCTCGCGCGTTGCGACGGCAATGCCCGCCGCGCTGCCGAGGAACTCGGCCTCAGCCGCAGCGCTTTCTACCGCCGGTTGGAAAAATACGGGCTGTAGGCAACCCGCGATAAGCCATAAGCAGTAAGCACTGGGCTCTAAGCTGTAAGCCTTAAGCTCTAAGCCCTGAGCTTCTTAATAAAGGTTCCAAGCATGCGCCTGATTTCCATGATCTCGGCGGCCAGCGGCCGGCTGGAGGAGTCTTCCAGATAGCCGAGTTCGCACGCAAGAAGTACAAAGTAGTCCAACTCGCAGGCGGAACCCAATGCAATGGTGAGAAACCGCTTCAGTTCGGCGTCACCTTCTCGTCCACAACCCTCTGCGATGTTGGCTGGAATTGAAACGCACGCTCGCCGCATCTGATTCGTCAAGGCAAACAACTCGTCCTTGGGAAACGTCTTTGTCACCTGATAGAGCGAAACGGTCAGCGCATGGCTGCGCTGCCAGATTTTTAATTCACGGTAATTTTTCATCACGGAATCTATCTAGAGTCCATATGGCACTAAAACCAAGCTTTCACCTCAAAGTTTATTCGCTTACAGCTTAAAGCTTACCGCTTAGAGCTTATGGCTTCCCATCGTCCCCGCCTCACCCACGACCAGCATGTCCTGCTGTCCGCGCTCCTTGCCGGCGCGCCGGCCATCATCGTGGCGGGGTGTTTCCTCTGGCTGGGCGAGCATGCGCCCGACTACACCAAGGTGCAGTGGACGCTGACGCTCCTCATCCTTGGCTTCTGGCTGGGATTCGCCGCCGCCACCCGCCGCCGGGTGGTGCGGCCCCTCCAGACCATGGCCAACCTCCTTTCTGCGCTGCGCGAAGGCGACTTCTCCATCCGCGCCCGCGGCGCGCAGCGCGACGAGCCGCTGGGCGACGTGTATGCGGAGATCAATTTCCTCGGCGATGTGCTCAAGGCCCAGCGCCTCGGCGCCCTTGAGGCCACCGCGCTGCTGCGCACCGTCATGGAGGAGATCGACGTGGCCATCTTTGCCTTCGACAGCAGCGAAACGCTCCGGCTCGTCAACCGCACCGGCCAGGAGCTGCTCGCCGCGCCTGCCGAGCGCATCCTCGGGCGTTCCGCCACCGAGCTCGGTCTCAAGGAGTGTCTGGAGGGCGACGACACCCGCGTGCTGGCCGCGACCAAGTTTCCCGGCGGCACGGGCCGCTGGGGCATGCGCCGTACGTCGTTCCGCGAAGGCGGTCTGCCGCATTCGCTCATCGTCATCGCCGACCTCAGCGTGCCCCTGCGCGAGGAGGAGTTGAAAGCCTGGCAGCGCCTCGTGCGGGTGCTCGGCCATGAACTCAACAACTCGCTCGCCCCCATCAAATCCATCGCCGGCAGCCTCTCCGTCCTCCTCAAGCACGGCCAGCGCGCCCCCGACTGGGAGGACGACATGCGATCCGGGCTGGAGATCATCGAGGCCCGGGCCGAAGGCCTCGGCCGCTTTATGCAAGCGTACGCACGCCTGGCGAAGCTGCCGCAGCCCACGCTCGCGGCGACTGAGGTCGCGCCGATCATCCGCCGCGCGGCCGCCCTCGAGACGCGCCTGCCCATTGCGGTGCTGGACGGCCCGGATTTCACCGCCGATCTCGACGCCGCACAAGTCGAGCAGGTGCTGATCAACCTGATCAAGAACGCGGTCGAGGCCGTGCATGAGACTGGCGGCGGTGTGCGGGTGGCCTGGAGGAAGCAGGGCGCTTTCTTCGAGGTTCGCGTCGAAGACGATGGACCGGGCATCGCGAACACTGCGAACCTGTTCGTGCCGTTCTTCACCACCAAACCAAGCGGCTCCGGCATCGGCCTCCTCCTTTGTCGGCAGATTGCCGAGAACCACGGCGGCACGCTCAACCTAAAAAACCGCGACGGCGGCACCCCCGGCTGCATCGCCACTCTGCGGCTGCCAGTGTGAAGCGAGCGGAGATTGCCAGGTGCCGTTCGCCAAATGTGCGGAAAAACGGCCGCAACCGCGCGCGAAAGCGCGGAAGGTAAGACCCGCCCCGATCGGCATTTGGCGTCAGGTATTCGGCACTGCATCCATCCCATTTCCGGGACGCCTCAGTCCCATCCGCGGCGTCCCTCCGCCGGTCGGAAGGGCGCCTCCCAAGTCTTTCACTCTGTATGTTAATGACTTGCGCGGCAACGCATCGCTTGGCACAGGCGATGCAAATAACCCGACGTAAACGAGCATCTCATGGATATTCCCCGCCCGAACGCCGCCAAGGAAAAGCGCAAGAAGCGCATCATCATCGTCAGCGCTGTCGTTGTCGCCCTGATCGGCGTGACCGCCGCTCTTTCGCGCCTCAAACCCGCCGCGCCGACGGTCGATCGCAACCTGGTGTGGATCGACACCGTGAAACGCGGCCCGATGGTCCGCCAGGTGCGCGGCCTCGGCACGCTCGTGCCGGAGGAGATCCGCTGGATCGCGGCCCGCACCTCCGGCCGCGTGGATAAAATCGTGCTCCGCCCGGGCGCCGTGGTCGAGCCCGCGAGCCTGATCCTGGTGCTGAGCAACCATGACGTCATTTCCGGCGCCGCCAACGCCGACTCGCAACTCCACGCCGCCGAGGCCCAGCTCGTCAACCTGCGCGTCCAGCTCGAAAGTCAGCTCCTGGCCGCCGAGTCCACCGCCGCCAACGCCAGGTCCAACTTCGAGCAGGCCCGCCTGCAGGCCGAGGTCAACGACGAGCTCTTCAAAGACGGCCTCGTGTCCCCGCTCGAATTGAAGCGGTCCAAGGTGCTGGCCGTGGAGGCCGCCACGCGCAACGAGATCGAGCAAAAACGCTTCGCCTTTGCCAAGGACTCCATCAAACCCCAACTCGCCGTGCAGGAGGCCGAGGTAGAGCGCCTCCGCGACCTGGCCAGACTCCGCCACGACGAACTCGAAGCCTTGAACGTGCGCGCCGGCATGGCGGGCGTCCTCTCCGCGTTGCCCGTGGAGGTCGGCGCGCAGGTGCAGCCCGGCACCAACCTGGCCCGCGTGGCCGACCCGACCAAGCTCAAGGCGGAAGTGCGGATTGCCGAAACGCAGGCCAAGGACATCGCCATCGGCCAGCTCTCCTCCATCGACACCCGCAACGGCCTCGTCGCCGGCCATGTCGCGCGCATCGATCCCGCGGTGCAAAACGGCACGGTCACGGTCGATGTCTCCTTGGACGGCGAGCTCCCCAAGGGCGCACGGCCCGACCTCAGCGTCGACGGCACCATCGAGCTGGAGCGGCTGAATGAGGTTGTCTTCGTCGGCCGTCCCGCCTTCGGCCAGGAGCGCAGCACCGTGGGTATCTTCAAGCTGGACGGCGCTGGCAGCTACGCGGAGCGCACCCAGGTGCAACTCGGCCGGAGCTCCGTCAACACCATTGAAATCGTCGGCGGCCTCCGGCCCGGCGACCGGGTCATCCTTTCCGATATGAGCCAATGGGATGCCAACGAACGCATCCGCCTGAATTGAACCGCAGTTCCACCCCAACCCACATTAGAAATCCACAACTTTGCCGCGCGGCGGCGTGTGCTCTGTAAACCCCTTCCCCCTCCACCCTCCCTTCATATGAACACTGAATCAAACGGCCAGTCCCTCATCCAACTCGACGGCGTGACCAAGGTTTTCCTGACTGACGAAGTCGAAACCCACGCTCTCTCCGGCATTCACCTCGAGATCCTCAAGGGTGAATACGTCTCGATCGCCGGCCCCTCCGGCTGCGGCAAATCGACGCTCCTTTCCATCCTCGGCCTCCTCGACACGCCGACCGAGGGTGAATACCGCCTCAACGACCGGCCGGTGCAGGGTCTCTCGCTCGCCGAGCGGGCGCGCATTCGCAACCGCGAGATCGGATTCATTTTCCAGTCGTTCAATCTCATCGGCGACCTCACCGTCTATGAAAACGTCGATCTCCCGCTGACGTACCGCGGCATGCCCGCGGGCGAGCGCAAGCAGCGCGTCAATGAGGCGCTCGAAAAGGTCGGGATGGCCCACCGGGCCAAACACCTTCCCTCCCAGCTTTCCGGCGGCCAGCAGCAGCGCGTCGCCGTGGCCCGCGCCCTGGCCGGTTATCCGTCCGTGCTGCTCGCCGACGAGCCCACGGGCAACCTCGACTCCAAGAACGGCGACGCCGTCATGGATCTGCTGTCGAATCTGCACCGCAGTGGATCCACGATCGTGATGGTCACCCACGACCACCGCTTCGCGCGGCACGCCGTGCGTTCCGTGCACCTGTTCGACGGCCGGGTCGTGGAGGAAAGCGCCATCACCAAGGAGGCGG
>JBGOXZ010000113.1:0-7801 GCA_041479395.1 Opitutaceae bacterium | reverse complement strand
GGCCTGGATCAGCCTGTTTGCGGGGTTGATTCTGCTCGAGCCTGATTTCGGCACGGCGGCGCTCACGTTCGCCATTGGCGTCGGACTCCTCTTTCTCGCGGGGAGCCGTTTGCGCTACCTGATCTCGGCGTTTCTGAGCGCGGCCGGCATACTCACCCTCGCGGTCCTCCACAATCCCAACCGGCTGGCCCGCTTCACGGCGTTTCTCGACGTGGAGGGCAACCGAAGCAACGGCACCTACCAGCTCTGGCAGGCCATCCTGGCCTTTGCGGCCGGCGGCGTGAACGGCGTCGGCCTCGGCCAGGGCCGCGCGCAGAACAGCTTCCTGCCCGAGGTGCACACCGACTTTCCCTTCGCGGTCATCGGCGAGGAACTGGGGCTGGTTTTCACGATCGGCGTGGTCGTCCTGTTTGCGGCGATCTTCACCGCTGGGCTCCTCCACCTGCGCAAGGCGCCGAACCTTTTCCAGTTCCTGCTCGTGGCCGGCAGCCTGCTGCTGATCAGCCTGCAGGCTCTCATCAACCTCGGCGTCGTCACGGGCTGCCTGCCGACCAAGGGCATCTCGCTGCCGTTCATCAGCGCCGGCGGCTCGAATCTGATACTGATGGGCATTCTAGTCGGGGTTTTCCTCAACACGCAGCGCGCCTGGACCAGGCCGGCGTTCATGCGCCGCGAGCGCAGCCTGAAGGAGGTCATGGCGTGAGGGGCGGGCGACGCCCGCGCCCTGCCATCCATCATGAGTCGCTTTCTCATCGCATGCGGTGGCACGGGCGGACACCTCTCGCCGGGCATTGCGCTGGCGCAGGGGCTGGCGGGGCGCAGGCATGAGGCCACGCTGCTCATCAGCCACAAGCAGGTCGACGCGCGCCTCGTCGAGAAATACCCGGATCTCCACTTCGAACGCATTCCCGGCGCGCCGTTCACGCTGCGTCCGGCCGGCTTCCTGCGATTCGTCTGGCAGCTGGCAGGGGCGTTCTTGTTCAGCGCCCGGATCATCCGCGCCTGGCGGCCCCATGTCATCGTGGGGTTTGGCGGCTTCACCACCACGGGAATCATCGTGGTCGCGGCGTTCTTCCGCCGGCCCGTGGCGCTGCACGAGGCGAACCGCGTGCCCGGCCGCGCCATCCGGCTCTTCGGGAGGCTCGCCCGGCGCCTGTACCTCCCGCCGGGCGTGCGCATGGCGGGCGTGCGCATGGCCCGGGTGCGGCATGTCGGACTGCCCGTGCGCCAGGAGATCGCCAGCCTGCCGCACGAGGCCGCGCAGATCCGGCTCGGGTTCGATCCGTCGCACAAGGTCCTGGTCATCCTCGGTGGCAGCCAGGGCGCCTCGTCGCTCAATCGCTGGGTGCGCGAGCGCCTTGAGCGCCTGGCGGGCGAGGGCATCCAGGTCTATTGCGTCACCGGCCTCGGCAAGGGCGGCGACGAGGTGCGTGAGCTGCGCTCGAAATCGGGCCGGGCGGTGAAGGCGGTCTTCATGCCTTTTTGCGACGACGTCGCCACGCTCTTGTCGGCCGCCGACCTCGTCGTGTCGCGCGCCGGCGCGGGCACCATCGCCGAACTCATCCGCTGCGCGACCCCCGCCATCCTGGTGCCGTTTCCGCGGGCGGCCGACAATCACCAGTGGGCCAACGCGCGTTTCTTCGAGCAACAGGGCGGCGGCCTCGTGCTCGACGAGCAGTATCTCGGCGATCTCGAGCGCGAGGTGCGCGATGTCATCTTCAACGACTGGTTGCTCCGCAAGTTCCGCGCCAACCTGCAGCGGATGGATCGCGCCAACTCGCTGGACCTCGTCCTGGACGACCTCGAGGAACTGGCCTCGCCCGTTTCGGCCAAACCGGTGGAGGATGGGTCGTCCCCGCCGTCGCCGGCGGAGTCCCGGAACTAGGTCGCATGAGGACTTCGCCGCTGCCACGACTCTTCGGCCATGATGCGCGCGCCGTGCATCTCGTCGGCGTCGGCGGCACGGGCATGGCCCCGCTCGCCCTCTATCTGCGCGAGGCGGGTTTCACCGTGAGCGGAGAGGATGACGCGCTCCCGCCGGGCGTGCGCGCTTGGCTGGAAACGGCGGGCGTGGTGATAACCGGGGCGGGCGGCGTTCCGGCGGACTGTGAACTCGTCGTGCATTCGTCTGCCATCCATGCCGGCCACCCGGCGCGGGTGCGCGCCGCCGGGCGCGGTCTGCCGCTGGTGCGGCGGGGCGAGATGCTGGCCGAGGTTCTCCGCGGCAGGGGACTGGTCGCCATCGTCGGTGCGCATGGCAAGACGACCACCACCGGCATGCTCATTACGGCACTGCGCCGGGCCGGCTTTTCTTTCAGCTGGCTGCTGGGTGGGCTGTTCAACGGCGAGGCGGTGCCACCCGCCCGCATGGAGGCGGGCGAATGGGTCGTGGCCGAGATTGATGAGAACGACGGCACCATCGAGGGATTTGCGCCCGAGATCACCGTCATGGTCAGCCTCGATTGGGATCATGCCGATTTTTACCGGCGCTCCGAAGAGCTCGAGGAAACCTTCCGCCGGCTCGTGGCCCGCACCCGCAAGGCGGTGTTATTCGACCCCACCTGCGCCATGTCCGTGCGGGCGGTGGCGGGCGCGAAGGCCAGCACGTTCAGTTTTGGCGCCAATGCGCACTACCGCTCGAACGTCGTGCGCGAAACGGCCAGCCACCTCGTGCTCCAACTGGATGGCGGCTTTCCCTCCCTGGAGGCGGCGGTGCGGGCCCGGGGGGCCTTCAACGCCCACAATGCCACCGCGGCGCTGGCCGCCGCGCACCTCATGGGCGCGAAGCTCGCCCCCGATCTGCTGGCCGACTATTTCGGCGTGCGCCGCCGGCAGAGCGTGCTGCGCGCCACCGACCGCCTCACGATTATCGAGGACTATGCGCACCATCCCGCGGAAATCCAGGCGTTGCTCACGAGCCTGCGCCAGCGCAAGACCGGCCGGCTGGTGGTGGTTTTTCAGCCGCATCGCTTCAGCCGCACGGCGCAGTTCAAAGCCGGATTCGCCGCCGCGCTGAGCCTCGCCGACCGGCTGTTCCTCCTCGACGTCTATCCCGCGGGCGAGGCGCCCGTCGCGGGCGGCGCCACCGCCGACCTCCATGCGGAAATCAAAAAATCCGGCGCGCCCGTGCCCGTCACCCACCTGCCGGGCCACGATGGCATCTTCCTCGGTCAGCTGCGCGCGGCGCTGCAGCCGGGGGACTGGCTCGTCTTCGTCGGAGCGGGCGACATCGACCAACTGGCGCACGAACTGGCGGCCCGGGTCGACGCGGACTTGGCCGGTGCGGAGGTTTGGGACCGGTTTGTCGCAGAGCTGCGGCCGCGGCTCGGTGCCGGAAGCCGGCTGGTCCGCGAGGAGCCGCTTGCCGCCAAGACCACGATGCGGGTGGGCGGCTGCGCGCGCTGCTACAGCGAGCCGGCGGACGTCGGGGATCTCCAGACGTTGCTGCGGGAGGCAGGCGCGCGCCAGTTGCGCGTCCATGTGCTGGGCCGCGGCTCCAATCTCATCGTGCCCGACGCGGGGGTGGACGGCCTGGTGATCTGTCTCGCGCATCCCGCCTGGCAGGACTGCGCGCTGCGGCCCGACGGCCGTCTGTGGGCGGGAGCCGGTCTGCGTCTCAAGCAGCTTTGCGGTTTCGCCCGCCAGGCCGGACTGACGGGTTTCGAGTTTCTCGAGGGCATTCCCGGCTCCGTGGGCGGGGCGCTGCGGATGAACGCCGGGGCGATGGGCGGCCGGATGTTCGATGTGGTCGAGGAGGTGCAGCTCATGACCCTCGCCGGCGAAGTTCGCTTGCTGAAGAAGTCCGACCTGCGCGTGGCTTATCGGGAGTGCCGCGATCTGCTCGACGCCATTGCGCTCGGCGCCGCGCTCAGACCGGCGGCGCGGGCCGAGAGTGAGGCGATCAGCCGCGAGATCGACGTCTACCGCGGCAAGCGTCACGCAACCCAGCCGCGCGAGCCGAGCGCCGGCTGCGTTTTCAAAAATCCGCCGGGCGCCTCGGCCGGAAAGCTGATCGATGAGCTCGGGCTCAAGGGCGAGCGGGTGGGGGACGCCGAAGTGTCGCGGGTGCACGCCAACTTCATCATCAATCGCGGCCAGGCCACGAGCGCGGAGATCATCGCGCTCATGCGCCGGGTGCGGGAGCGCGTGCGGCAGGCGCGCGGCATCACGCTCGAACCCGAAGTGCTGCTCTACGGCGGCGAATGGAAGGACGTGCTGTGAATCCTCCGGCGCCGGCGATTTGTTTGCTCGAAATCAACGCGTCCCGCGGCATCACAAGGGCGGCCGCGGTCGATTCCGCCCGCCCCGTCCCATGAACCGGCCCGCCAGCATGCCGCCGACCTCGCGCTCCTGGAAGGATATCCGCCAGGGCGTGAGCACGCGCGCCATGTCGAGGGAGGGACGGCGGCGCATGATGCTGGCGAGCGTGAAGTTCGCGGTGCTGTGCGCCGTGGTCTTCGGCTGTGCCTGGGGGGTGTTCGAGGTCTACGCCACGTGGGAACGCGATCCGGCGCGGCTCAAGGAGCCGGTGAAGGCCGTGCCGCTCAAACAAGTTGTGTTCGCGACCGATGGCGTGCTCGACCGTGCGTGGCTTCACCAGGTCCTCGCGCTGCCGGGAAACGCCAGCCTCATGACGCTGGACCTGGGGGCGCTGGAACGCCGCTTGCTGGCCTCGGGGCAGGTGCGGAGCGTGGTGCTGCGACGGCGGTTCGCCGACAACACCCTCGTGGTGACCATGCAGGAGCGCACGCCGATCGCGCGCGCGATGGTGCAGATCGGCGGGACCACGCCGGGCCTGCGGCTCGTGGCGGGCGACGGGGTGGTTTATGAAGGTGTCGGCTATGAACGGCCGGTGCTCGAACGATTGCCGTGGCTGGCTGGCTTTCAGCTGCGGCGCGCGGCCACGAGCGGTTTTGAGCCCATCGCCGGCATGGAACGGATCGCCGCGCTGCTGGCCGCGGCCGAAAGCCTCGTTCCGCAACTCCGCGCGGAGTGGCAGGTCGTGTCCCTCGCCCGCCTCGCCACGGATCATGAAATTGTGGTGCGTTCGCGCGAAATCCCGGAGATCATCTTCGACGCCCGGGGGAATTTCCCGCGCCAGCTGGCGAAACTCGACTATATCGTCGATTCTCTTCGCACGCATGGCGCCCCGCCCACGGCGCGGGTGAATCTTGCGCTCGACAGCCAGGTGCCCGTCGAACTGCAGGAGACCGCACCGTTGCAGCCGGCGCGTTCCGCTTTGCCCCCACCATCTTTCCAACCAAAATTGCGACGTGATTTCTAAGACCAAACTCATCGGCGCCGTCGAAATCGGCACTTCCAAGGTGGCCATCCTTGTGGGCGAGCTTTCGCGCGGACGCACCCTCAACATCATCGGCCTCGGTTCCTGCCAGTCGCGCGGTGTGATCAAGGGCAGCGTGGTGGACTACAAGGAGGCGAGCACCTGCACGCATGCCGCCCTGCAGACCGCGGAAGAACGGGCGGGGGCGCCGATCGAGGTCGTTTACCTCGCCCAGACGGGGGCGCACCTCGAGGGATTCTACAACGAGGCGGCGGTCAACGTGAACGCGGCCGACAACTGCGTCAGCTCCCTTGATATCGACACGGTCTGCCGCCTGGCCAAGGCCAAGGAGCTGCCCGAGGGCCGCGCCGTCGTGCACCACATCCGCCGGCCGTTCCGCCTCGACGGGCGCCTCGTGCCAGACCCGGAGCACCTCGTGGGCCAGCGCCTGGAGGCCGGCTACTGGACCGTCCATGGGAGCGAGGCCAAGATCGGCGACCACATCCACGTCATCACCGGCTTCAATCTGCGGGTGGAGGAGCTGATCCTGTCCAGCCTGGCGGCCGGCACGATGGTGACCACGGCGGAGGAGCGCCAGAACGGCGTGCTCGTGCTCGACCTCGGCTGTGGCACCACCGACTACGTGCTCTATCGCGACGGGGTGGCCTATCAGACCGGCGTCGTGCCCGTGGGCGGCGATCACTTCACCAATGATCTCAGCCTCGGCCTGCGCCTCACCCGCGGCCAGGCCGAGAAGATCAAGCTCCGCTACGGCTCGGCCACCCTTCGCGCGCGCGACAAGCACGAGAAGGTCTGGCTGAATGGCGACTATTCCGTGGGCGACCGGCAGTTTCCCCGCCAGTCGATCGAGCAGATCACCTCCGCCCGCGCGCGGGAGCTCCTGGAGGTGGTGCGCAAGAAGCTGGGTCCGGCGTTCGTGCCCGAGCAGACCCCGGTCGGGGTTGTCCTCACCGGGGGCGCCGCGAAGCTGCCCGCCATGGACGAGGCCGCGGGCAAGGTCTTCGGCGTGCCGGGCCGGCTGGGCGAGGCGCCCTCCTGGGTGTCGGACGAACTCCGCGATCCCGGCTTCAGCACGACGCTGGGCCTGCTTTATTACGGACTCAATGCGCAGGCGGAACAGGCCTCCGCCGCGCGCCGCTCCGGCGGCTTCCTCCGGAACATCAAGCGCCTCCTGGTCTCCGCCTGAGTCATGCAATTCGATCCCAATCGCAACGAGCTGCCGCTCACGCACGAAATCCTCACCGACCGCTCCATCGCCATCAAGCTCGTGGGCGTGGGCGGCGCCGGCTCCAACGCGATCGACCGGCTCAAGATGGAGAACCTCGAGCGGCTGCAGCTCGCCGTCATCAACACCGATCTGCAGGCGCTGTCCTCGTCACCGGTGCAGGACAAGGTGTTCATCGGCGGCAGCGTGACCCGCGGCCTGGGCGCCGGCGGTGACCCCGATCTGGGGCGCGAGGCGGCCGACGCGGACCGCGAAAAGATCGCCGCGGTCGTGGGCGATTGCGACCTCGTGTTCCTGCTCGCCGGCATGGGCGGCGGCACGGGCAGCGGCGCCACCCCGATCGTGGCCGAGGTGGCGACGGAACAGGGGGCGCTCGTCATCGCGTTTGTCACGATGCCGTTCAGCTTCGAGGGCGGCCGGCGGCTGAAGCAGGCCGAGGAGGGTCTCGCCGCCCTGCGCCGCGTCTGCGACGCGGTCGTGCCGTTGTCCAACGACATCCTGCTGCAGGAGTGCGGCGACAACACGGGCGTACTCGATGCCTTCGCCCGGGCCGACGCATGGATCGGCCGCGGGGTGAAATCGATCTGGGCCATACTGTTTCGCACCGGCCTCATCAACCTCGATTTCGCCACCTTGCAGCAGGTGTTCCAGTCGCGCGGCGGCAAAACACTCTTCAGCCTCGGCAGCGGCGAGGGGCCGGACGCGGTGGCGCAGACGATCGAGAGTCTCCGACTTTGCCCGCTGCTGCACACCACCGAGTTTTCCCGCAAGGCCGACCGCCTGCTCGTCAACATCATCGGCGGCACCGATCTCACGCTGCCCATGGTCAACGAAATCATGACCGCCGTCACCGACCAGTACGGCAAGGAAGCGAACGTCATCATGGGCGCGGTGATCGACGAAAGCATGCAGCACCGCCTCGAGGTCTGCGTGCTCGGCACGACCGACATCGGCGGCCGCGCGTTCACCCAGCGGCGGAGCGGCGCGGTGGTGCGGGGCACGCCGGCAGCACCGGCCAGGCATTCCGGCCCCAAGTCCGCTGCGCCGGCGGCGGCGGGAGCGCCGGCCGCTAGTCGGCCCGCCGCCCCGGCCGGCCGGGCGGAACAGAACGAATTCTCCTTCAACGAGCACGAGAGCCGCGGCTATTTCGACAAGACCGACCGGAATCTTTTCGAGGGCCAGGATCTGGACGTGCCGACTTACCTGCGCAAAGGCATCAAGGTCGCCGTGTGATCGCCGGGCCGAAAAGGTCCTTTCCTTCCGTCCGGTTTTCG
>JBGOXZ010000112.1:0-7815 GCA_041479395.1 Opitutaceae bacterium | reverse complement strand
GCTCACGCTGGGCCGCTTCTGCGCGCAACCCAGCGAGCTGGCGGTGGCCGAGCGCTGGTATGACGACACCGCGCTGGAGGATCTGCTGGGCGTGCCGCTGGAAAAGATCAATGACACGCGGCTGTATCGCGGGCTCGACGCGTTGCTGCCGCACCAGGACGCCCTCTGCGGGCAACTGCTCGCCAAGTACCGCGACTGGTTCGGCGGGCGCTTCGAGTTCCTGCTCTACGACGTGACGAGCACGTTCTTCGAGGGGCAGGCCGAACGCAACGAGAAGGCCGCGCGCGGTTACAGCCGCGACCACCGGCCCGACTGCAAGCAGGTCTGCATCGGGTTGGTGGTGACGCCCGCGGGCCTGCCCGTCGGCTACGAGGGGTTCGCGGGCAACCGCACCGACGTCACCACCGTGCCGGAGATCGTCACCGCCATGGAGCAAAAGTACGGCCAGGCCGAGCGCGTGTGGGTCTTGGACCGCGGCATGGTCAGCGAGGACAACCTCGCGTGGCTGCGGGAGCGCCAGGCGTTGTATCTGGTCGGCACGCCCAAGAGCCAGTTGAAGGCGCACCAGGCGTTGCTGCTGGAGAAGACCGGCTGGCAGGAGGCGCGGCCGGGCTTGGACGTGCGGCTGATCCAGGGCGACGCCGGCACCGAGCGCTTCGTGTTGTGCCGCAGCCGCGATCGCGCGGCCAAGGAGCGCGCGATGCTCGAGCGCCAGATCGCACGGCTGCGCGCCGAGCTCGCCAAGATCGACGCGGGCCTGCGCGGCGCAGCCCAGGCGGACCTGGAACAAATCGGCCGGCGCATCGGCCGCTGGCTGGGCAAGTACCCGGCCGCGGCGGCCGTATTGACCGTGACGCTGGCCAAGGACGCCGCGGGCCGCGCCTGCGCCCTGCAGCTCACCGAGCGGACGCAGCAACTGGAGTGGGCGCGCCTGGCCCACGGCGCGTATCTGTTGCGCACCAACCATCCCAGCGAGGATCCGGCGGCATTGTGGCGCTGGTACATCCAGCTCACGCAGGCCGAGGCGGCGTTCCGCACCGGCAAGAGCGACCTGCACCTGCGGCCCGTGTTTCACCAAACCACCGAACGGGTGGAGGCGCACATCCTGGTCAGCTTCCTGTCGCTGGCCCTGTGGCGCGCGCTCGAACAGTGGATGGCCGCCAAGGGCCTGGGCACGTGCGCCCGCCAGCTCTTGCACGAACTCGACGAACTGCGTTCGATGGACGTCGTGCTGCCCACGCGCGAAGCCGGCGAGATCCGGCTGCGTGTCGTCGCGCGTCCGGAAAAACCGCTGGTCGAGTTGCTCGCCCACCTGGGGCTCGACCTGCCCAACACCCCGAAAATCCTCGGCAAGGTAGTCCCGAAAAACGCCTCTTCAGAAACGCAAACTCCTGCAAATCAAGATCCGCCTTCCCCAGACTGACGAACTTGGGTTAACTCTTGACACGTCTGGTTCCGCGGGCGCCAGCCATCGCTTCGTGGCGCTCATGCCGGGACCGCCCGCACCACCCGCGCGGCCGCGACGGCCTTCGCATACTCCGGCTGCCCGGCGCCGCCGCGCTGGTGCAAACGCCGCACGACCTGGCTGACGCTCGCAGCGGTCTGCTCTCTTGTCTCCCCCAAAGCACCGCTCGAATGCCTCGGACGAGCCCTGCGACGCATACAACGGCTGGCGATCGTTTCCCCGGCCTGTCGCGCCGTAGCCTAGCGCGAAGGCGGATTGATAACTTGGTAGGACGTCCCGGGGTATTCCAGTCGCATTCTGCCGGCCAGCCGCGGCCGGCAATGGCTCCGGTCAGCCAGGCGCGATGGGCTGGCAGAGTGCGCTCAAATTCTGCGGCGGTGTCGCCGCGGGAATCTCGCAACCGGCGTTGACCATGAACGGCTCGCCGGCTTCGGCGTAACAGCGGCGGATGGCGGCGGCGATGGCCTCGGGCGATCCGCGCATCACGCAGGCGACCGGATCGACGTTGCCGGCGAGCGCAACCTTCGGGCCGAGCACGCGGCGGGCCTCGGCAAGGCTCACTAGGTGGTCGATATCGACGACATCGAGGCCCAGCGTCGCGATGCCCGGCAGGAGATGCTTGATGTTGCCGCAAATGTGCAGCCGGACGTGCACACCCATCTCGTGCAGCGCCGCCACGAGCCGCCGCTCGTGCGGCAGGATGAGGGATGCGTAAACCTTCGCCGACACCTGGCTGGCCACGGCATCGCCGATGCCGATCGTGTCGGCCCCGGCGGCCACCTGCGGCTGGGCGAATTCGATCGCCGTTTCCACGCAGCGGGCCATCAACGCGTCCGCGTAAGCCGGGTCATCGAGCAGACCGACGAAAAAATTCGCCACTCCACGCAGATCGGCGGCCTCCGCCGCCGGCCCTTCCACCCAGCCCATGATCGAGAAGCGGTCGCCCGCCAGCGCTTTGTAGGCGCGCACGGCCTCGATGCGGTCGCGCATGCGCGGCGCCTGCAGGGGATCGGGCCGCGGCAGTTTCGTGAGATCCGGATCCTCCTCCAGCGGCGGCTTGAGGCAGATGGGCACACCGTTGCGGGGAAACTCGATCGGCGCACCGAAACCCGCCGTCTCCCGATAGGGATCGGACATGGTGTTGAGCTGATCGATACCGAATTCCTCGGCGCAGCGGAGATTGGCCTCAACCAGCACCCGGTAGTCCGACGCGAAGGCGCCGTAGTTGGAACCGATGTGCTCGGCGGCGAACTGCATCAGGATCGGCAGCCGGGGCAGCACGTCGGGTCGGCCGCCGTGCAGCACTGCCAGATAGCGTTCACGCGGGGTCATGGGGAGAGGGGCCAGCAGTTCCAGGAAAGGTCCGACGGTTTCCGCTGCGCCAACCCAGATCGGCTGGGCGGGGGTCGGCGGCGGTGGCGCCGCGGGCGGAGGCCAGCTTGATCGCCAGGGCGAAGATCCCGGTGCAAAGGAGAGGCTAGGTAGGGGTTCAGGCTGTGGATATTGATATTGATATCAGGCGTTTTCACGTCGGGTCCTTTGTCTGGTGCTCGCGACCCGTCCTTCGTCTCGTCCGCCAAAGCTTTAGCGACGGCGGAAGCTTCGGCGAACCAAGATGCAGAAGAGATATCGCCTGCCCCTCGACAAGCCCCTCGGCATGCTCGGGGCCTTGAGCTTGTCGAAACGGCTCGGGGCCCTGAGCCTGTCGAACGGGCAAGCAGGCTCCCACAGTGTCACGAAACGGTTGGGGAAAATGGAATGAAATCATGGCATGGTTTGATGGCATGAGTCCGGCTCAATGCGCCCGAGTCCCGGCTCTTCGCCGCAGGGGCAGAAACGCGATCAGGGCGCAGAGGATTCCGCCCACGTGGGCGAGCGGAACGGTCCGCACGCCGGCGTCGAACCGGACGACCAACGGGGTGTGCGCCACTGATTCCACGATGATCTTCGCCGCGACCAGCGCCAAGACTCCCAGCCAGAACCAGGGCGCCTCGTGCGAGTCGCGCCGCAGTTGCACGAGCGCCAGCAACACCAGCAGGCCCGTCGCGACGCCGGAGAGTCCGGCATAGCGGCCCAGCGTGGGTTCGCCCAGAAACAGGAGGAGGGAAATCGCCGGCGGCGCCAGCAGGTAGAACCAGCGCGCGCCCCGGGGCGCGATCCATTCGAGCCAGGCTCCGGCCGGCAGGAACACCGCCAGATCCCAGAGCAAATGGTTGGGCGTGTAGTGCACGAGATGGCCGGTCCACAGCCGCCACACCTGCCCCGCGAGGATGTCCGCGCGCTCGTAGATCAGCCCGCCGGCCAGCCGCGGCCAGGCGAACGTCAGGCCCGCCGCGGCCGCAATCGCCAGCGTGGCCCACGACCGGACCACGCCGCCGCCTAGCTTTTTCGCGTCCAGCATCGCGCCATTGCCAACAGGGCCAGCGCCCCGACCCACCAGGACTCCATCGCGCCGCCACCGCCGCTCGACGAAGCGCTGGCGGAGCTGACCGCGTTGACCGTCAGGGTGGCCTTGCTGCTCGTGACACTTCCGTAGCCGTTGGAGACGGTGACGGTGTAATCGCCAGCATTGGCCGATTGCACATTCGTAAGGCTCAAGGTGCTGCTCGTGGCACCGCTGATCGCCGTTCCATTGAGGGACCACTGGTACGTCGGCGCCGGCTGGCCGGAAGCCACGACGGTGAACAGCGCACTGGTTCCAGCTGTCACCGTCTGGCTTAGCGGCTGGGAGGTGATGGTGGGTGCGGTGGGGTTGATGCCCAAGCGGACGGTATGGTTGTTGGTGTCGGCGATATAAATCGCGCCGCCATTGTCGACCGCTATGCCGGTGGGGTAATAGAAGCGGGCAGCAGCACCCAAGCCGTCCGCACTGCCGTTGGCTCCGGCCACCCCGGCCAGCGTGGCGACATCTCCGGTCGAAGTGATCTCCCGGATCGTGCTATTGTCGGTGTCGGCGACATAGAGATTGCCCGCGCTGTCCACGGCCACGCCAGAGGGGAAGAAAAACCGCGCCGAATTGGCGGGACCGTCAATGCTGCCGGCGTTGCCGGCCACTCCGGCCACCGTGGTCACCGCCCCGGTCCCGATGACGATCCTGCGAATCGTGTCGTTGTTGGTGTCAGCAACGTAGAGATGGCCGGCGGTGTCGACCGCCAGCCCTTGCGGACCGTGGAAGCTGGCCGCAGAGCCCGTGCCGTCAGCGCTGCCCGCAGTCCCGGCCTGTCCGGCCAGCGTCGTCACCACCCCACCCAGCGTGACTTGCCGGATGGCATGGTTCAGGGTGTCGGCGACGTAAAGATAGCCGGCTCCGCTCCTCGCGATGCCCGAAGGGCCGTGGAAACTGGCGGCAGAACTCGTGCCGTCGGCGCTGCCGGCGGTCCCGGCCAGTCCAGCCAGCGTCGTCACCACCCCGCCCGACGTGACCTGGCGAATCGCGTTATTGTCGGTATCGGTGACATAGACGGTGACGGCGGTGTCGACGGCCACGCCGGAAGGATGATTGAACCGGGCGGCGGAACTCGTGCCGTCGGTGCTGCCCGCGGTCCCGGCCAGTCCGGCCAGCGTCGTCACCACCCCGGCCGAGGTGATCTTCCGAATCGTATGGTTGGCCGTGTCGGCGACATAGACATTGCCGGCGGTGTCGACGGCCACATCGGAGAGGGAAAAGAAGCGGGCGGCGGTCCCCGTGCCATCGGCACTGCCGCTGGTTCCCGCCTGCCCCGCCAGGGTGCTGACGGTCAGCGAGCCGGACACGACGAGGGGAACCGGACCAGTGACGACACTGCCGTCGGCGTTGGAGACGACGCATCGGAATGAATTCCCATTCATGGCGGTGGTGATGGCGTTCACGGTCAGCGTGGCGGTGCTGGTGCCACTGTAGCTGGCGCCATCGCTCAGATTGCTCCATGTGGAGCTGCCGTTCGTCCGGAGTTGCCACTGATACCTCAGGGCGGAACTCGATCCCGCCGCCACGGAGAAGATCGCGCTTTGGCCCGGGACCACCGTCTGCCCCACCGGCTGGGTCGTGATCGTCGGGAAGCCACTGGGTTGGCCCTTGCGGATCGTGTTATTGAAGGTGTCCGCCACATACACAATTCCAGTGTTGTCCACCGCCACGCCCTCCGGCGTGTTGAACCGCGCCGCGCTTCCGATCCCGTCCGTGCTTCCGGCGATGCCGGCGGCACCACCCAAAGTGGTCACCACCCCGGCCGGCGTGATCTTCCGGAGGAGGTTGTTGCCGACGTCCGTGACATAGACATTCCCGGCGCTGTCCACCGCCACGCCCTCCGGCGAAGCGAACCACGCGTTGATGCCGGTCCCGTCCTTGCTCCCGCTATTGAGAAACGAACCGGCGAGAGTGGTCGCCGTCCCGTCCGACGCGATCTTCCGGATGGCGTTGTTGCCGGCGTCCGCCACATAAACATTGCCGGCGCCGTCCACCGCCACACCTTGCGGCGAGGCGAACCGTGCGGCCGTGCCGGTCCCGTCGGCAAAGCCACTGGATCCCGCGATCCCCGCGAACGTGGTCACCACGCCGGCGGGTGAGACCTTGCGAATCGTGTTGTTGCCGGTATCCGCCACAAAGACGTTGCCCGCGCTGTCCACCGCCACTGACAATGGCTGAGTGAACTGCGCCGCACCGCCGGTTCCATCGGCACTGCCCCGGGTGGCCGCGGTGCCCGCCAAGGTGGAGACGGTCCCGTCCGGTGTGACCTTGCGAATCGTGGCATTATAAGCGTCGGCGACGAAGAGGTTGCCCGCGCCATCGATCGTTACCCCGGTGGGAATGAAAAACTGGGCGGCGGCGCCCACCCCGTCCGCGCTGCCAGCGCTGCCCGGCGTGCCCGCCACAGTGGAAACGGTGCCATCCGGTGCGATCCTTCGGATCGTGGCGTTGTAGCTATCGGCTACATAGATATTGCCCGATCCGTCGACCGCTACGCTGCTCGGTTCGTTGAATCGCGCTGCGGCGCCCGACCCATCGGCACTGCCCTTGCTCCCCGCCAGTCCGAAACCCGCGAGCGTGCTCACCGTCCCATCCGGGGCGACCTCCCGGATGGCGTTGTTGGCGGTGTCCGCCACATGCAGCTTGCCGGTACTGTCTATGGCCAGACCTTCCGGGCTGTTCAACCACGCAGCACTGCCCACACCGTCCACCATGCCGCGGTTGCCCGCGGTGCCCGCCAGGGTGCTCACGATCCCGCCCGGGGTGATCATGCGGATCGTACTGTTGCCGGTGTCCGCGACGAACACGTTGCCCGAGCTGTCGAGCGCGACGTCGTTGGGATAATTGAAGCGCGCCACGGCGATGCTCCCGTCCCGGTCGAAGTTGCTCCGATCCGTGGCTGAACCCGCCACGGTAGTCACCACCCCCGTTGGCGTGATCTTGCGGATCGTGTAATTGCCGGCATCCGCCACGTAGAAATTGCCTGCGCTGCTCAACGTTATGCCGGTAAGGTTGTTGAACTGCGCCGCGGCGCCCGTCCCATCGGCAAAGCCCACATTGCCGGCTGAACCCGCCAGGGAAGTCACCACCCCGGACGAGGTGACCTTGCGGATTACGTTGCTGCCGCTGTCCGCCACGTAGAGGTTGCCCGCAGAGTCCGCCGACAAACCCCACGGAAAACTGAATTGTGCCGCCGAGCCCGTCCCATCCACGCTGCCTTTGGTTCCGACGGTACCAGCCAGCGTGGTCACAACCCCGGCGGGTGTGACCATCCGGATGGTCTCGTTGCCGGTGTCCGTCACAAAGAGGTTGCCCGCGCTGTCCGCGGCAATGTCATGCGGTGAATTGAACCGGGCCGCGTTACCTGTGCCATCCGCGCTGCCGACGATTCCGGGGTAGCCTGCGAGCGTGGTGACCACGCCGGCGGGCGTAACCTTGCGAATGGTATAGCTGATGGGATCCGGCACGTAGAGGTTCCCGCTGCTGTCGATCGCCAAGCCGGTGGGGGTCAAGAATGACGCCGCGGTCCCCGTTCCGTCCGCGATACCCGCGATTCCCGCCGAGCCGGCCAGCGTGGCTACCACCCCCGCCGACGTGATCTTGCGAATGGTGTAATTGCCGCTATCGGCGACATAGATGTTGCCTGCGCTGTCGACGGCCACGGCCCCTGGCGTCCTAAAGGTCGCGGCGCTGCCTGTGCCGTCCGCACTGCCAATGGTGCCCGGTGAACCGGCCACCGTCGTCACCACGCCCGCCGGCGTGATCTTCCTTATCGTGCAGTTGGTGGTATCGGCGACATAGATGTTGCTGCTGGCGTCCACCGTCAAACCATTGGGCGCATTGAACTGCGCGGCGCTGCCCGTTCCATCGGCGCTGCCACGGATCCCCGGCGAGCCGGCCAACG
>JBGOXZ010000111.1:0-7834 GCA_041479395.1 Opitutaceae bacterium | reverse complement strand
GAAGCGGCCTATCGTTTTTACGCCGCGCGGTTGCTGCCGGCGGAGCCGGCCGCCCAAAGATCAGATCGCGATTCTAAGAGCCGCGTTGCCGCCGGCAGTCCGGCTGGTGTGAGTTCCGTTCCGGAGCTCGGCGACCTCGTTCGCGAGCGGCGCATGACCGAGCCGCATTTCCTTTGCATGCAACCGGAGGATTTGCGGGGCGACGAGGCGGCGGCGCACGACGCAGCGGCGTTTCCCGACACGCTGCCGCTCGAGAACCGCGTGCTGCCGCTCGATTACGCCTACCGGCCCGGTCGGGAGGAGGACGGCGTCACTATCACCGTGTCCGTGCGCGACGCGGAGGCGCTGACACCCGCCGCGCTCGACTGGGCCGTGCCCGGACACCTGGAGGAAAAGGTGCTGCATCTGCTCAAGGCGCTACCCACGGGCCAACGCCGTCTTCTCATTCCGTTGGCGGAAACGGCGCGGGCGGCAGCCCGCGCGGTGGCGCAACGCGCGCGGTTGCGCGGACACCAGGATTCCCTGGCGGAGACGCTCGCCGCCCATCTGCGTGAAGCGCATCACGTGGCCGTCGATCTCCGCCATTGGACCGACAAACCGCCGCCCGACCACCTGCGTGTGCGGGTGCAGGTCGTGGACGAGCGCGGCGGGCCACTGGTCGCGAGCCGGGACCTCGCCGCGCTGCGCCGCCGGCT
This sequence comes from Opitutaceae bacterium, assembly GCA_041479395.1. GTDB lineage: Bacteria > Verrucomicrobiota > Verrucomicrobiia > Opitutales > Opitutaceae > Fen-1467. The sequence continues at coordinate 7,139 of JBGOXZ010000111.1, read as the reverse complement.
GGATGAGCGTCAGCGCCAGCTCAGCGCCGACGTCGCCCGGGGAGACCCAGCCGCATGGCGCCGCGCCCGGGCGAAATGGGAGAAAGACGGCCAGGCCGAATGGACCTTTGGCGAGATTCCCGCGCGCGTGCACGTGTGCGACCAGGCTGGCGTGCCGGTCTTCGCCTATCCGGCGCTGGTGCCGGCGGAGGCGGGGGTGGCACTGCGGCTGTTGAAATCGCCCGAGGAGGCGCAGGCAGCGTTGCGGCGCGGGTTGTTTCATCTTTTCGAGCTGCAGTTGCGCTACGAACTCGCGTGGCTCCAGCGGGACCTGCGCGCTCTGGCCAGCAGCGTGGGGGCGCTGGGTGTGCTCGCGGTGTCGTTTGCGCCGATCGCGGTTCTGCAGGAACAAGCCTGCGCATCCCTGCGCCGCTGGGTGTGCGGGCGGCCGGTGGTGCCGCCGACAGCCGAGACCTTTGCGCGCGAGCTGGCAAACGCCCGGACCGATCTGCGGGGCGTGGTGCCGCGGCTGGCCGATCTGCTGCGGCAGATCTTCACGCTGCGGCAGGCGCTGCTCACGCATCCGCAACCGTACCCGGGTCTCGCGGCGGATCTGGCGGCGCTGCTTCCAGCCGACTTCCTCATGGCGACCCCGTTTCCGCAACTTGCGCATCTGCTGCGCTACCTGCAGGCGATGAAGGTGCGCGCCGACCGGTGGAAGCAGGATCCCGCGCGCGACGCCCGGCGTGCGCAGCAGCTGGCGCCGTATGTCGAGGCGGTGGCGGCGTTGCTCCGTGAACCCCTTCCCGCGGAGGAGGTCAGCCGCCTCCGCTGGCTGGTAGAGGAGTTTCGCGTCGGCCTGTTTGCGCAGGAGTTGGGCACGGCGGAGCGGGTCTCGCCGGTGAAACTCGATCGCGAACTGGCGGCGTTGCGCCGCTCCGCTTCGCCCCCCGGCTCCGCCACGGAGGGCGCATGGCGCGACGCAACCCGATCATCGCCGGCACCAGTCGCGGCGCCGTCCGTGTCCGGTCCGATCAAGAATCTGGGCGCGCTCGACAGACTCTTTCCGCGAGCGTAGCGAAGCTTCCGGAAGAAACCGGTCTTTGCAGTTGTCCGCTGCGCCGGAAGTGATAAGTTTCGGCTGACCGGAGCCATTACCCCATGAATACCTCCATCTCCGTCCTGCTGGAACGCAAGGGTGCCAACGTTTTTTCCGTGCCGCCCGACGTCACTGTCACTGCGGCGGTGCAGGAAATGAACCGCCACAAGGTCGGCTCGGTGCTCGTCCTCGAGGGCCAGCGGCTCGTTGGCATCTTCACCGAGCGCGACGTCTTGTCGCGGGTCGTTGGGGCGGGTCTGGATCCGAAGGCGACACCGCTGGCGCAGGTCATGACCCGCGATCCCCACACGGTTCCGTCCGACACGACCATCGACCAAGTCATGGCTTTGTTCACTGACAAGCGGTTTCGCCATCTGCCGGTCGTGGACAACGGCCGTCTGGTGGGCGTGATTTCCATCGGCGACATACTGCGCCGGATGGTGGACATGCACCGCCACGAGGCCGAGCAGCTCAAACAGTACATTTCGGGCGGTTATCCCACCTGACGCCCGCCGGCCGGTCGTCTGGTTCCGGCGTTGCGAGGCGCCGCGTTCATTAAGATCTGGTGTCGGGCAGGGTGATCGCCCAGAACACCTGCCGCGACCGCCCGCTGCTCCCGCTCATGAAACTTGACGCTGCCAATTCGCTCATCACTGCCGCGCTCGGGCGCATGAACGCGCTCTACAATCGTACCGTGTTCGACGAGTGGGTGGTGGTGTCGCTGCAAGCCGACGGCGGCAGCATCCTCGCGTACCGCGGTCCGCGGGCGGAGAGCTATCGGCGGCAATTCGCCGCCGACATCGGGCCGCTGCGCGCCGAGATGACCGGAAAACGTTTCGACGTAGGCGATTTTGAATTTGCGCCCGCCGCAACCGGCACCCGTTTCGATGTGTGCCTGCGCATCGGCGAAACGAGCTACCTCATCGGCAATCACACGGGCAAGTCGATGGCCGAGATTCGCGAGGATGCCCGCTGGCTGCAGGCGCAGAAGGCATTCGTGGAACTGAGCAACAAATTCCGCGCCGATCCGCTGGAGCAGACGGGGTAGGTTGCCCGGCTGGCCAGCAGGCTCGGGTGCCGGAATCGACGTGGTGGCGGGCCCCGCGGTCCGGCTCGACCGAGCGGTCGCCTATGCCAGCAGCCCGGCGTAGAGAAACCACCCGTAGACCGCGACGAAGAGCCACCCGGCCCAGCGGGGCAGACCGCCCAGGGTGAGCAGAAAGAACATGTGCAGCACCGCGGCGCCCAGCAGGAGTAGGAGGCCCGTTTCGACGAAGCCGGGCACCGGCACCGGTTTGAAAAGCGCGCACAACCCGAGGCCGAGCGGAATACAGATGTGTCCGTCGCCCACCTGCGAGCTGTAGACCACGTCGGCCCGCCGCTTCCAGCCCCAATAGAGCGCGAGCAGCGCGTTCGGCAGCACCATGAGCCAGCCGCTGAGCCAGCCGAGGTGATTCGCGTTCACGAAGCCGCCGTGCTGGTGTGAAAGCCAGGCCACCAGCCAGTCGATGCTCACATACAAGCCATAGGCGCAGACCAGCACGACCAGCGTGTCGAGGTAGAAGCGCACGCCGAAGGACCTCCGCTGGCGGACATTGTGCTTGAGCATGTCGAGCACCTGGAAGCACTGCCAGAAGAGGAACAGGCCCGTGAGCATGAACCCGTCGCGGCGGTCAAGCCGGCCGTCCTGGCCGAGAACCCACACCGCGCCGGAGAAGAAGAGCACCGCGGCGAGCGTGAGCAGCAGCGAAAGACGGTTGATTTGGGGCCCGGTGCCGCCGCGCCGGCCTCCCCGGCCGCCGATTGCGGGCAGGCCCGGCACCACGGCGAGCCCCCACAGCAGCGCGGGCAGGCCGAGCAGCAGGGTGAGATTGGTGACGTTGTTGACGAGGCAGTTGGTCAGCACTTCGCGCACCGGCCCGTCGTGCGCCACGATGAGGTAGACAAAAATCAGGTTTCCCAGTCCCGAACAGTAGGGCATCACGATCGTGCCGAGCGCGGTGCCCTCGAGGCCGTGGTCGAGCATCGCCTCGAGCCGCCACATCATGAGCAGCGAGGCGGCGAGAAAGAGGCCGAGGTAGGTCCACGGACTGGTGAGGCCGAGCGCGTCGATGAAGTCGGACAGCATGGTCATCGTCAGAATACGTTCCGGCGGTGCGGGGTGAACCAGGCCTGCCAGCGGCCGCGACGGACGGCCAGCCGCGCCCGAGCGCCGAAGGCGGCGCTCAGAACGCGCGCCGTGAGCACCTGGCGGCGCGGTCCGGCGGCGACGACGCGCCCCGCCTTCATCACGAGCGCGTGCGAAAAGGCCGGCATGATTTCCTCGAGGTGGTGGGTGACAAGCACGAGGGTGGGGGCCCCCGCCTGCCGCGCGAGCCCGTCGAGAAACCGGAGGAAATGCTCGCGCGCCACGGGATCGAGCCCGGCGCACGGCTCGTCGAGGATGAGCAGGCGCGGCCGGGCCATGAGCGCCCGCCCCACGAGGACCCGCTGGCGCTCTCCCTGCGAAAGCAGCACCCATTCGCGCTCCGCAAGGTCCGCGGCGCCGATCGTGCGCAGCAGGCGCTGCGCGTGCCGGCGGTCGGCGCGGCTGACGGTGCCCCAAAAATCGAATTGCGCGTACTTGCCGCTGATCACGGTTTCAATCGCCGGTTCGGCCGGCGGGATCAGGTGGTGCACGGCCGAGGTCACGAGCCCGAGGTGGGTGCGCAGGTCGCGCCAGTCGCTCTCGCCGAACCGGCGCCCGAGCAAATCAATGGTGCCGCGCGTCGGCGTCATGTAGGCGGTCAGCGCCTTGAGCAGCGAGGTCTTGCCGCAGCCGTTCGGTCCGAGGATCGCCCAGTGCTGCCCGCGCTCGACCCGCCACGATACGTCGTGCAGGATGATGTAGCGGCCGCGTTCGATGCGCAGGTGCGAGACAGCGAGGATCGGGACGGCGGCACGGCGCGCGGACATGGAGCGTGATGCTGCCTGCCCCAGAGAACGCGTCAACGGTGCGTCGCAGCGGTCGGAGACGGGCTGCTCCACCGGCCGTTGAGGCGGCAGCGAGGCGCGGGCGGAAGATTCCGCGACGGGACGCCAATCCCCCTCTGATGCGATTATTCGTGTAACTTTTCGTGGACTGCCGGGTTTTCCTAGTATCCAGTTCATTCTTCCCGCCATGAAACCCTACCTGCCCGTTCTCGTCGGACTCGGGTGGCTATTTGCTGCCCCTTTGATTCTTGATGCCAAAATCGAGCGCACCGTTGAAAAGACGTTCACCGTCCAGCCGGGCGGCACGCTCACGGTCCGAACCGCGGGGGGCAATGTCAGCGTGGAGCCAGGCGCCGGCACCATGGTCAAGGTCGTCGCCAAGGAGCGCATCCGCGCCGACAGCGACGCCCAGGCCGATGAACTGCTCAAGAATCTGGATCTGACGATCGAGCAGCAGGGCAATGACGTCACCGCCACGGCGAAGTACGAGCGGAAGCTCGGAAACTGGTTCGGTTCCTGGCCGCCGGTGCAGGTCGATTTCATCGTCACCGTGCCCAGCCGCTACAACACCGATCTCAAGACCTCGGGCGGCAACGTCACGGTGGGGGATCTCGCGGGCCAAACGGAGGCGAGAACGAGCGGCGGAAACGTGAAGCTGGGCAACATTGACGGCACCGTCGATGCCGGCACCTCGGGCGGCAACGTCAGCCTTGGATCCTGCACCGGCGACACCAAGCTGCGCACGTCGGGCGGCAACGTCCGGGCGGAAAAGATTGTCGGCAAGGCTGACCTGGGCACCTCGGGCGGCGACATCACTGTGAAGCTCGTGGAAAACGTGCTCTCGGCGCACACCAGCGGGGGCAATGTCGAGGCGGTGATCGGCGGCGCACTCAAGGGCGATTATTCGCTGGGCACCTCGGGCGGCGAGGTGAGGGTGACGGTCGACAAGGCCGCCGCCTTCCAACTCGACGCCGCGACCAGCGGCGGCAGCGTCCGGGCGGATGGTCTGACCATCACGCTCGATGGCGGCGGCATTGGAAAGAGCCATCTTTCGGGGAAGGTCAACGGTGGCGGTCCCGTGCTCAAACTACGCACCTCCGGCGGCAACATTCGCGTGGTGACCAATTGATTTCTTTGTCAGTTGATCGGTTGTATGGGGGCCGGGCGCGCCAAGCGCCCGGCATTTTTCTTGGCGAATGGCCGCCGCCAGCGCCGGCGAACCGCGCGGCGCACCGTTTTCAAGATCGCATTGGGCGATCCCAAGGAGTTCCTTGCCTGGCATGACCAACGATGCCGCCTACGCGGAACTGGTTTCCCGACTCAAACGCATTCACGTGCTGGGCACGGTCAACGGCCTGCTCGGCTGGGACGAACAGGTCAACCTGCCGCCCGACAGCGCCGATCTCCGCGCCGAGCAGCTGGCCCTCATGGCCGAGTTGCAGCACGGGGCCGCCAGCGATCCGCGCATCGGCGAGTTGCTGGCCGCGTTGGAGGGCCGGCGGGAGGAACTCTCCGACGACCAGCGGGTCGTCCTGAAACACGCGCGGCGCGACTACGATCGCGTGGTCAAGCTCCCGGCCGAGTTTGTGCGCGACAAGGCGCGCCACAGCAGCCAGGCCTTCCATGCCTGGGCCGATTGCCGCGCGCGGTCGGATTTCGCGGGTTACGCGCCCTTTCTGCAGAAGCACCTCGAGCTGGCCCGGCAGGAAGCCGCCTATCTCGGCTATGCCGCCGCGCCCTACGACTACCTGATCGACCGGCACGATCCGGGCATGACCGCGGCGGTGATTGAGCGGCTGTTCGGGGAGTTGAAGGAGAGTCTGGTGCCGCTCATGCGCGAAATCGTATCCTCGCCCGTGAAGGCGCCCACCGGCGTCTTGCGCGGTTTCCCGGTCGAAAAACAGCGGGCGTTTTTGCGCGCCGTGACCGAGCGGCTCGGCTTCAACTACCGGCGCGGACGCATCGACGTGTCGCTGCACCCGTTCTGCGAAGGCAGTGGCGCCGACATCCGCATGACCACGCGCTTCGACGAGAATAATCCGCTCGATTCGCTCTTCAGCTCGATCCACGAGACCGGCCACGGCCTGTACGAACAGGGGACGCCGCTCGAGCATCAGGGCACGCCGCTCGGCCAGACGGTCGGCATGGGCGTCCACGAGTCGCAAAGCCGCCTGTGGGAAAACCAGGTGGCGCGCAGCCGCGCCTTCTGGCGGTTCTTCGAGCCGCATTTCCGCGAGGCTTTTCCGGAGCAGCTCCGCGCGATCTCCTCGGACGAACTCTACCTCGCGGTCAACGCCGTCGAGCCGACGCTCATCCGCGTGGATGCCGACGAGGTCACCTACAACCTGCACATCATTCTGCGGTTCGAGCTGGAAAAGCGGCTGTTGGCCGGGACGCTCGCCGTGGCCGACCTGCCGGCGGCGTGGAACGCGCTCGCGCAGGAGTTGCTCGGCCTGACGCCCCCCAACGACCGCGAAGGCGTGCTGCAGGATGTGCACTGGTCGGGCGGCATGTTCGGCTACTTCCCGAGCTACTGCCTCGGCAACATGATGGCCGCGCAGCTCTGGTACAAAGTGCGGAGCGACCTGCCGGGACTGGACGATGATTTCGCGCGCGGCGATTTCTCACGTCTGCTCGGCTGGCTGCGGCGCCATATCCACGAGCAGGGCAAACGGCACGAAACGCAGGAACTGGTCAAGGTTGTCACCGGCGAGCCGCTGACACCGAAGCACCTGCTGCGCTACCTGCGCGAACGGTATCTGCCGCTGTACCGCGGCTGATTAATTGTCATTGCGAGGAGCGACGCGACGAAGCAATCCAGCTAGATCGCCACGCCCCCGCCGCTGCGGCGGGGGCTCGCGATGACAGATAATAGGCGAAGTGACAGCACTCGGTGAACACCATGGAGACAGCACTCGGTGAACAAACACCCGTAGTATTTCTCCTTCAACAGCCATCGAGGGCAGCTCTGCTGCCCTCGAAAAAACGGCTGATTGCTTGCCTGCATTCGTTGATTCACCACTGCGCGCTCTTGTCAGTTTTCCGAGAGCAGGGTGTTCACCGAGTGCTGTCACCTGGCCTATTAGAT
>JBGOXZ010000110.1:0-7842 GCA_041479395.1 Opitutaceae bacterium | reverse complement strand
CTGGGGTTGTTGAAACCGAAGACCGGGTTGGCCTGAGGATCTTCCAGCAGACCCTGGTCCTCGGCCCAGACCTGAAGTTTCTCCCAGGCGTCACGCTCGGGGGTCTCGCTGATCGCGCGAATGCTCGCCACGCGCATGGGTTCGAGTTGCTCGATTCGGACGGTGATACCGCTCATGGCGCGTCTCTCTCAGGTCGGTTTAAGTCGAAAACGAGTCATACCAGCCACAGGGACGGCGGGAACACCAGATGAAAAACCGCGGGGTCTCGCGACACTCAGGCGTCAACCTCAACCGCCGCGGGGCTGAGGCTGCGATAACGTTCCTTTATGCGGCGGTACATGTCGTCGAACGACAGCCCGTAGGCGGCGCGGAGGCTGTCGACGTTCGTACCGTGTTCGACGAACTTGTCGGGCCAGCCGATCCGTTCGACCGCCGCCGGGCAGTCGGCCCCCTGCAGCACCTCGAGGACCGCGCTGCCAAATCCGCCGGCAAGCACGTGATCCTCCATCGTGACCAGCAGCGGGAGGCATGCGGCCTGGCTGAGCAGCAGCGTCCGGTCGAGGGGTTTGACGAAGCGGGCGTTGACGACGCCGCAGGAAAGGCCCTCGGCGACGGTGAGCTTTTCGGCGATCTTGAGCGCGTCGTGCACCATCGGGCCCAGCGCCCAGATGACGAGATTTGAGCCGGCGCGGAGTATCTCCGCCTGGCCAATGGGGATGGTGGCGGGTTGCGCCTTCACCGGGACGCCGCGGGCGGCGCCGCGCGGGTAACGGATGAACGCCGGGCTCCCGAGTTGCAGGCTCGTGTGCAGCAGGTCGACGAGCTCGTCCTCGTCCTTCGGCTGCATGACGACCGCGTTCGGTATGCAGCGGGCGTAGGCGAGGTCAAAGAGCCCGTGGTGGGTCGGGCCGTCGTTGGGCGACAGGCCGGCGCGGTCCAGGCAGAAGACGACGGGCAGATTCTGCAGACAGACGTCGTGAATGACGGGGTCGTAGGCGCGCTGGAGGAAGGTCGAGTAAATGGCGCAGACCGGCTTGAGTCCCTTGGTGGCCATACCGGCGGCGAAAAGCACGGCGTGCTCCTCCGCGATGCCGACGTCGAAGAACTGCCGCGGACATTCGGCGGCGAGCACGGAAAGGCCCGTGCCGCTCGGCATGGCGGCGGTGATGCCGACGATGCGCGGGTCAGCCTTGGCAAACCGCGCGAGGGCCTGACCGAAGACGTCCTGATAGTTGGGCGGGGTGCCGGGCGCGGGTTTCCGGCTTTCCCCGGTCACCGGGTCGAACGAGCCGAGCCCGTGGAATTTCTCCGGCGCCTTCAGCGCGGCCTCGAGGCCCAAGCCCTTGTGGGTGTGCACGTGCAGCAGAATGGGACCGTCGCTGTGCTTCGCGAACTCGAGGTTCTTGATCAGCTCATTGATGTTGTGGCCGTCGATGGGCCCAAGATAGCGCAGCCCGAATTTCTCGAACAGGCTCGACTCGACGAAGAAGTCCTTCGTCTCCCGCTTCCATTTCACCCAGAGATGGTGCATCTCGGCGCCATGCGGCAGGCTGGTGAAGAACTTCTCCAGGTCGTGATGGATCTTGTTGTAGGTGGGGCTGGTGCTGAGGCGGTTGAGGTACTTCGCCATCGCGCCGACGTTCTTGGCGATCGACCACTCGTTGTCGTTGAGGATGACAATGAGGCGCTTGGTGCAGGCGACGACGTTGTTGAGCGCCTCCATCGTGATGCCGCAGGTGAATGCCGCATCGCCGCAAACGGCGACGACATGCTCGTGGGACCCGCGCAGGTCGCGGGCGGTCGCCATGCCGAGCGCGGCGGAGAGGGCGGTGCCGGCGTGCCCCGCGCCGTAGCAATCGTGCGGGCTCTCGGCACGGTAGAGGAAGCCGCTCACGCCGCCGGATTGGCGCAGCTGGCGGAACGGCTCGCCGCAGCGGCCGGTGAGGAGCTTGTGGACATAGCCCTGGTGGGCCACGTCGAAGACAAGCTGATCCTCGGGTGTGTTGAAAACGCGGTGCAGCGCGATGGTGAGCTCGACCACGCCGAGGTTGGGCGCCACGTGTCCGCCGTTGACCGAGGTGACTCGGATGATTTCTTCGCGCAACTCCTCCGCCAGCCGCGGCAACTGCTCCGCTGGGAGCGCCTTCACGTCAGCCGGGCCGCGAATCTGGTCCACCAGCCGCGGCAGGGGGGGGGGCGCGGCGGTCTGGGGGGAAGAGGGTGCGTTCATCCGGGGATCGAAACGGAAGCCCCGAGCGGCTAGCTGCCGCGCTCGGTGTCGAAGGGTGCAATGGCAACGCCGTCCTTCTGTTTCTTGAGCTGTTCAATCTTCATCTCGGCGTCCTTGAGCCGGGCTTCGCACACTCTGAGCAATTTGCTGCCCTCCTCAAACTTGGCGAGGAGCTCGGCGAGCGGCACCTGGCCGGACTCCATCGATTCGACGATGGATTCGAGTTTGGCCAGCGCCGCCTCGAAGGTGAGCTTGGCGTGTTTGTTGTCGGCTTCCACGCTCCCATATCATGTCCGACGGCGAGGGGATTTCAATCCCTCTTTCCCGACGCGGCCGGAGCCGGCGCGCTTTTGGCTTCGCACGGCGCGTGAAAGTGTTTGCAATGGTGCCATGGTGCTGACCCTCGTGGCTGTTCTGATCGGCCTGCGGCTCGCCGCCCAGCTGCTGCTCAACGCCCTGAATGCCGCTGAGGTGCGGTCTCACGCCACCGAACCGCCCCCGGCGGCGGCGGCGATCATGGACCGGGCGACCTACGCCAAGGCGGTTGCCTACACGCTGGCCAAGCTGCGGTTTGGCTCCATCGAGGAGGTCTGCGAGGCGGCCGTGCTGGCGGCGGTGATCTTCAGCGGCGCGCTGCCGCGGCTCTATGCGCCGTTTCAGGCGTGGGCGCCGGGCGGCGCATGGAACGGTGCGCTCTACCTGCTGGCCGTAGGGGCGCTGCTGGGCGTGCCTTCCCTGCCGTTTGACTGGTGGGGCCAGTTCCGCCTTGAGCAACGTTTCGGCTTCAACCAAAGCACCTTCCGCCTCTGGGCGACCGACAAGCTGAAGGGCCTGCTGCTCCTGGTGCTGATCGGCTTTCCGCTCCTGTGGGCGCTGCTCGGGCTGGTGCGATGGGCCGGCGGGACGTGGTGGCTGTGGGGCTTCGCGCTGGTCTTCGGTTTCCAGCTCCTGATGATCGTGCTCTATCCGAAACTCATCCTGCCGCTGTTCAACAAGCTCACCCCGCTGGCCGCGGGCGATCTGCGGGCGCGCCTGCTCGCGCTGGCCGACCGCACCGGCTTCCGCGCCCGGACCATCCAGGTGATGAACGGCAGCAAGCGCTCGGCGCATTCGAACGCGTTCTTCACCGGGTTTGGGCGCTTCCGGCGGATCGTGCTTTACGACACGCTCGTGAACCAGCTGGCGCAGCCGGAACTCGAGGCGGTGCTGGCCCACGAAATCGGCCACTACAAGCGCGGACACATCCCGAAGATGCTGGCGCTGTCGGCCGCGCTGCAGCTCGGCGGCTTCGCCCTCATTGCCTGGCTGGCGCACAGCGCCTGGTTCAATGCCGCCTTTGGCTTTCCCGCGACCGAGCTGACGCCCACCTTTCTGATGTTCGGGTTGCTCAGCGGATTGGTGACGTTCTGGTTTCTGCCGGTCCTGAACTTGGTGTCGCGCCGGCACGAGTATGAGGCCGACGCCTTCGCGCGGAACGCCGTCGGTGGAGCCGCGCCGGTGGTGGAGGCCCTGCGCAAGCTGGCGCAGAAAAACCTCACGAATCTGACGCCGCATCCGCTCTACAGCGGCTTCCATTATTCGCACCCGACCTTGGCGGAACGTGAGCGGGCGCTGACGAGGTAGAATCCGGACAATGCGGCGGGTCATCCTGAGCGCAGCGAAGGATCCAGAGCGATTCCGCCCGCCGGGCCGAAGTGGATTCTTCGCGGCGCTCAGAATCACCGGCCTGGCGACTGCCGCGGCACTGGCGGCGCTGCGCGGTGAGCCGCTCACGATCGCCACCTACAACATCGAGAACTACGTCGCCACCGGCCGCCGGGTCGAGAACGTCTACCGTCCGGCCTACCCCAAGCCCGAGGCGGCCAAGGCGGCGCTGCGCCGGGTGCTGCGCGCCCTCAACGCCGATGTGCTGGCGCTGCAGGAAATGGGACCGGCCGTCTATCTCGAGGAATTGCGACGCGACCTGCGCGCGGAGGGCGTCGATTACCCGTACACGGCACTGGCAGAGGCGGCTGACGCCGACCGGCATGTCGCCGTGCTTTCGCGGCTTCCGTTCAGGCGCGTGCAGACCGACGCGGATCTCGAGTTCTCCTATTTCGGCGGCCGGGAGAAGGTGAAGCGGGGAGTGCTCGAAATCACGGTGGCGATGGGACCGGTTGATTTTACGCTGTTCGTGGTGCACCTGCGCAGCCGTTTCACCGATCGCCCGGAAGACCCCGGTTCGGCGGTGTGCCGGGCCGCCGAGGCCGAGGCGATCCGCGATCATGTCCTCCGGAGATTTCCAAATCCGGCCGCGGCGCGTTTTCTCATCCTCGGCGACTGCAACGCCACCAAGGGCAGCAAGCCGTTGCGACTGCTGACGAAGCGCGGCCAGACGATCATCTCGAAATTGCTCGATGCCGCCGATCCACGTGGCGAAACCTGGACGTATGCCTATTTCAAGGCTGACACCTATGAGCGGGTGGACCACTTCCTCGTGTCACCGGCGTTGCTTTCCGCCGTGGCCGGCGGCAGGGCGCACATCTACGACGGTCCCGGCGTGCGCGAAGCCAGCGATCACCGGCCCGTGGTCTTGACGTTGGAATTGGAGAAGCCCAAGGCGAAGGAAGCCACCGTCGGGGGCTGGCCGTAGCGCCGCATCGTCGGGGCCCGGGCTCGCAGGGAAAAAGGCGGCGCAGGACTTAAGTCTGCGCCGGGACGCGAGGGCCGCGGTCCAACGAGCCGCGCCGCGGTTCACGCCCGTCGAAACGGGCGGCGCTACCACCCACAAAAAAGCCGGCGCATCGCTGCGCCGGCCCGGGCAAAATGGCCGGCTTACCGCGAGGTGACGGCCACCGGGATGGTGATCTCACCTTGGCCGAAACCCTTCAGATAGAGGGCGCCGGCGCCGGGCTTCCCACCCGTGACGGTGACGATGACGTTGTTCGAGCCCTCCGGCACGACGATTTCCGGCATGATCACGCTCTCAGGGATGTCGGTGGTCACATCGAGCAGCAGGCCGCCCTGCGGGGCGATACTGGGTATGGTGAAGGCCATGGTTTGCTGCTCGCCGCTGCGAAGCATCAACGAGGCGGGCGTCACGGTCACCCCGGTCGCATCGGCGCGGAACACGCCGGCGGACAAGGTGGGGCCGCCACCGCTGATGGCGACGTTGTAGTTGCGGTTGGGCTCGATGGGGGGAACGAAGAAGCTGAGCGAGCTGGGCGACTCATAGACGGTGCGGGCCGGGGTGGTGTCGAGGTAGACGACATCCTGCGGTGTGAAGCCACGGCCGGCCACGCTCACCCGGGCGCCGACGGGTCCACGGTTGGCCTCGAAAGGCAGCGCGTAGCGGCGCACGACCTTGACGTGGTAAACGTCGGAGTAGGCCTCGTAGTGCTTCGTGGGCGAACTCGTGTTGAAACGATAGCGAACCAGAATGTAATAGGCGGCTTCATCGCGGCCCGGCGGCATCGGGTAGTCGTACTCATAGACGTCGTTCGCCAGCGCGCTCTTCCGCATCGGCTGGTTCTGGCCGTCGATGACCGCGCTTACCTGGATGCTGGACCGATCGAGCTCGCGGGCGGTGGGCGTAACGCGCGCCGTGACCGTGTACAGTTGCGACGGGTTTTCCCGGAGCAGGTCGGACGTGAGGTTGGTGACCGTGATATTACAGCCTGCCAGCAGCAGGGTGGCAGCGGCCGCGAGGCCGGGAAATATTCTTCTCGCTTGAGAGAGGCGTGTCATGTGCATTGGGTTTCGGAAGGAAAGTCGGCGGCTGCGCCGGCAGCCCGTCACACGGTTCTTGTAATGCTCGAACTCGCTACAGCGCAAGCAAAAGCTCGGCGCACCCCGGCCCTAGGCCTCTACGTGCATGTTCCGTTCTGCGCTTCGACCTGCGATTTTTGCGCGTTCTACCAGATCAAACCGACCGCAGAACGGGTGCGCCGGTTCCTTGCCGGCGTGGCGCGCGAAGCGGAATTGGTGGCCTGGAACCGGCCGGTGGACACGGTGTTCTGGGGCGGCGGCACGCCGGGTTTGCTGTCGCCGCGCGCCCTGGCGGAGCTCGGTGGCGTCCTGCGGCGCCATGGTGGCGACCGGCCGCGGGAATGGAGCGTGGAGATGGCTCCGGCCTCGGTCACGCCGGCGCGGCTGGCGGCGCTCAAGGACATCGGGGTGACGCGCATCTCGATGGGCGTGCAAAGTTTCCAGCCGGCGTTGCTGGAGGGATTGGGCCGGCAGCACACGCTCCCGCAGGTGCGACGGGCCTATGAATGGGTGCGCGCGGCGGGCTTTTCCAGTGTCAACCTCGACCTCATTTTCGCCATTCCGGGACAGGGATTGGAGGCGTGGCGCACCGATCTGGCTGCGGCGATCCGGCTCGGGCCGGACCATATTTCCACCTATTGCCTGACGTTCGAGGAGGACACCGCCCTGTTCGTCAAGCTGTCCCAAGGGCGCGTGCGCCCGGATGTCGAGAAGGAGGCGGTTTTCTATGCCGAGGCATGGGAGCGGCTCGAAGCGGCGGGGTACGTCCAGTACGAAGTGTCGAACTTCGCGCGGCCCGGCCATCACTGCCGGCACAATCTCAACACGTGGCGGATGGAGGAGTGGATCGGTCTCGGCCCGTCAGCGGCATCGCAGTTCGGCGGGTGGCGAGGCAGCAACGTGGCCGATCTCGAGCCATGGCTGGCCGACGTGGCGGCCGGCCGCCGCGCGCTGGTCGATCGCGTGGAACTCGTGCCGCGGGTCCTGGCCGAGGACAGTCTGATTTTCGGCCTGCGCATGAACGAAGGCGTGGATCTGCCCGGGCTGAACGCGCGCTTTCCCGAAGTGCCGTGGGAGAACGTCAACGCGCTGGCCGGCCGGCTGGTGGACGAGGGACTTGCCAGCATGGAGGGAGGCGGCCGCCTGCGGCTCACGTTGCGCGGACGGTTGGTGGCCGATGCGGTGGGAGCGCAGATCATGGAGGCGATGGCGGAAACCGCTCACGCTGGAACGAATCGATTTGAATAAACCGCCGGGATTTCGTCACTGGAGCATTTCCATTCCTGTGCGCCGTTTCATCGCTTTCGTCTTCGCCCTGGCCGTCACCATTGCCGCATCCGCCCGCGACCGCCTCGAACTCGTCTGGCCGACGCCCAACCAAGCCTGGGAGGAGGGCAGGCCGATCGAGGCGTTCATCCAGCCGACGGTGTCGGGCGAGCCGGAGTCGGGCTGCTTCGGCTGCGTGCGTGACAACGGCTTCCAGTTTCACGAAGGCATCGATCTCAAGCCGGTGGGGCGCGATCGGCGCGGCGAGCCGACCGACCAGGTCTTCGCGGCAATGGCCGGCGTCGTGCGCCACGTCAATACGCGGTCGGGCGAAAGCAGCTACGGCCGTTACATTGTGATCGAACACCCGGAGGCGACGCTGGCGGTCTACAGCCTCTACGCGCACCTCGCGGGCGTGATGCCGGGCATTGCGCCGGGCGCGCACGTCGAGCGCGGCCAGATCATCGGCACGATGGGCCACTCGGCGGGCGGCTATGCGATTCCGCGCGACCGGGCCCATTTGCATTTCGAGATGGGCGTGATGATGACGCGCGATTTCCAGAGCTGGTACCACTGGAAGCGATTCGGCAGCCCCAACG
>JBGOXZ010000109.1:0-7843 GCA_041479395.1 Opitutaceae bacterium | reverse complement strand
GAAGATGCCGGCATGGCGGCGCAGCGGCTTGAACTCGGTGACGGGGGGTCCGGGCGGGGTGCGGGCGGGCGCGGCCGGCCCGGCGCCGGCTGGCGGTGATCCGGTCGAACCCGTTGAGGCGGCGCAGGCCGGGGCGCGCAGCAGGGCGCGGGACAACAGGCCAGCGGCGGCCAGCCCGGCGGAGCGGACGAGGAACGTGCGGCGGTTCATGGCCCCACCCTAGCCCAAAGCGCGCCGGAATAAACAGGAAAGAATCCCTGTAACCTTTGTCCGGCCGCCGGGTTTTCACTCCCAGCCAGCCATGTTCCCTTCCGCCCGTGACCGCCGAATCTCTGCCACAATTGCGTGTTCAATCATCCCCGCTCGTGGTTGAATCTTCGACGCCAGCCGTGGACTCCTTCTCCGACCACGAACTCATGATCGCCGTGCGCGCGGGCGAAATCGACAAGCTCGGCGAGCTCTTTGAACGTCATCACGGCCCGCTTTATGGCTTTTTCGTGCGGCATACCGGCGACCGCACGTCGAGCGAGGACTTCGTGCAGCTCGTGTTCTATCGTATCCTGAAATACCGCCACACCTACCGGGACGAGGGCCGGTTCTCAGCTTGGATCTATCACCTCGCCCGCAAGGTCGCCGCCGATCATTTCCGCCGCAGCAGCACCGCACCCGTGGCCACCGACCCGGGCGACCTTCACGCGGTGCCCGACCCCGCGCCGCACGCCGCCGAGCGCGCCGTCGCGGCCGACGACACCGCGCGGCTTCACGCCGCGCTGGCCGCGCTGGATCCGGAACAGCGCGAGCTGCTTGTGCTCGCGCGGTTCCAGCGCCTCAAGCACGAGGAGATCGCCCGCCTCTTCGACATCTCCGTCGGCGCGGTGAAAGTGCGCGTGCATCGCGCCCTCAAGCAGCTGCGCGACGTCTACTTTCGCCTCAGCCGGGAACAGACCGCATAAACCAGATCCTCCACCTTCTCCACCTTCACCTTCACTCTCACTTTTTCCCCCCTCTGTCATGAACTGCCAACGCATCCAGGAAAGCTTCCTCGACTATCAGGACGGCCGGCTTTCGCCCGCCGAGGCCGCCGCGGTGCGCGACCACCTCAAGACCTGCCTCGATTGCCAGCGTGAATGGGCCGGCCTGCAGGAGATTTCCCTCAAGCTCGACCGGTTGCCGCCGGTCGAACCCAGCCCGCGCCTGCGCACGCAGTTCTACGCCATGCTCGAAACCCACCGGCGCGCGGCCGATTCGCGCAGCCCGTTCGTGCTCGTGCGCAGCCGCCTCGACCGCTTTTTCACCCGGCTGCTGCCGGCGCGCCCCGCCCTGCAGTTCGCGCTCGCGTGCAGCTTGCTCGTCGCCGGTCTCCTGGTCGGCGCCCGCTACTTCCGGCCGGCCGCGCCCGCCCCGGACCCGTCGGTCGCCAAGGAACTGGCCGACCTCCGCACCAAGGTCGAGACGATGGACCAGCTGGTGAACGCCTCGCTGGCAAGGCAGCCGACCGGCGAACGCCTCCGCACGGTCCTCGCCTCATCGGCGCTCACCGATTCCGGGCCGGTCATCGTCAACGGCCTGCTCACCACGCTCGCCTTCGACCCCAGCGTGAATGTGCGTCTGTCCGCGCTCGAGGCGCTGTATCGCCACGCCGACCAGTCGGCCGTGCGCACGGCCGTGGCCTCCGCGCTCCCGCGTGAGCCCTCGCCGCTCGTGCAGGTTGCGATGGTCGACTTCCTTGCCGCCACCCGCGATCCCAGCGCGCTCTCCACCCTCGAGGACGTCAGCCGCACCGCCACCTACGATCAAGCGGTCCGCACCGCCGCGCGCCGCGCCCTCGCGCAGCTGTGAGACTCATCCCGGTCTTTCTCCCCGAATGCATCACTCCATTCCCTCCCATCCTTCAACCTCATCCCCTATGCCCATGAAAACCAGCCTCCGTTTCTTCACCTGTCTCTTCTGCCTCGCCGCGATCACGGTCGCGGCCCGCCCCGCCGACCAACCGGCCCCCGCCACCGATGACGGCGCGTCGCTGTCGCCCACCAGCCTCAAGTTCAGTGACCCGGCCAAGCCCGGCAAGATCAAGCTGCGCGTCATGTGGGGCGATGTCACGGTCACCGGTGCCGACACGACGGAAGTCACCATCGCGTCCAACATCAAGAACCGGAATGCGCCGGAGAGGCGCGCCGACGGCCTGCGCCGCCTTGATTCCGAAGTCACCTACTCCGCCAGTGAAAAGGACAACGTCATCACCATCGAACTGGGCGGCGATGGTTCCTCGCCGGCGGCCACTGACGCCGCCCTCACCATCACCGCGCCCCGCACCACATCGGTCGTCGTCCAAAACTCGCTTGGCGGCGATGTCACGGTGAAAAACCTCGCCGGCGATGCGGAGATCCGCTGCCTCAATGGCGAGGTCCAGCTCGATCAGATCTCCGGTTCGGCGCTGGTCGAGACCATGAACGGCGAAATCCACGCCACCTTCGCCAAGGTGGCCGAGGGCAAGCCGCTCTCCTTCACCTCCATGAACGGGGAAGTCGAGGTGCGCATTCCCGCCGACACCAAGGCCAACGTGCGCCTGCGCACCCAGAACGGCGCCGTCTACACGGATTTTGACGAGAAGGCGCTGGTGACCAAGACCGAGGCGGCCCATGGCCGGATCTCCAGCCATCTCCGGGTCGTGACCCCGCATTCCACCGGCAAATCCAAGACCGAAACCGAGACCGAGAGCGACTGGCATGCCGACGTGAGAGATGCCATCCGCGAAGCGGCGCGCGCCGGCGCCGAGGCCGCCCGCGAAGCAGCTCAAGCGGCGCGGGAAGCCGCCCAGGCCGCGCGGGAAGGCATTGCCGAAGCCCACGGCACGCCCTTGCCGCCGCTCCCGCCCATGCCCCTCGTGATGCCCTCCTTCTCCGGCGGCAAGGTCGTCAGCGGCCCGCTCAACGGCGGCGGACCCGAAATCCAGATCGCCACGATGAATGGCACCATCACGCTGCGCAAAACGCAGCCGTGAGACCGCGGCGGACCGTTCTGCCGTACGGCAGAACGCCCTCCACGCTGCCGCGCCTCTCCAGGGTGGAGGGCGGGGCTCCCGCTGGACCGGAGCCCATGGTCGCGCCGGATCACACCACCCTTGGAAAAACAAACATCCTCGCGGCAGGTCTCATCCGGCTCCACACTATGAAGATTCCGCTGTCTCGTTTCGCCCGCTGGTTCTGGCGCGAATGGCTGCGCCCGCTGGCTTTCGCCGCCGCGATCGTGTTTCCGCTCAAATCCTCGCTCGCCGAATGGAATTACATTCCCTCCGCATCGATGGTCCCCTCGCTTCTGCCCGGCGATGTCGTGTGGGTGAACAAACTCGCCTACGACTTGAAGGTGCCGTTCACCACCTGGCACCTCGCCGAGTGGGGCAACCCACGGCGCGGTGAAGTCGCGGTCTTCTCTTCCCCCGCCGATCGGGTCCGGCTGGTCAAGCGCGTGATCGGCCTGCCGGGAGACCTGATCGAGTCGCGCCATGACCGCCTGTTCGTCAACGGCGCGCCGGTCGTCTACGCCCCGCTTTCCGCTGGGCGGTCCGACTCCGGTGAAGGCAGCGATGTGGTCTTGGCCGAGGAGGGCCTGCCGGGCCGCCATCATCCCGTGATGCTCCAGCCGCGACGGCCGGCCCTGCGGAGCTTCGGCCCCATCCGCGTTCCTCCCGGCTGCTACTTCATGATGGGCGACAACCGCGACGACAGCCACGACTCGCGCTATTTCGGCTGCGTGCCGCGCCGCAACATCGTGGGCCGGGCCGCGACGGTCATCGCTTCGGCGGACCCGGCGCACTGGCTCCGTCCGCGCGGCGACCGGCTGCTGCGTGAAATCCCCTGATCCGGCTGCCTGCGCGCGAGGCGCGGAAACCACGAGCCGGCCGCGGCGTCAAAGAAGCATGCATCCCAATTCCTTTCTTTCCCGGCCTGCCCCGAAGCTGCTGCTCGCCATCACCGTGGCCTCTGGCGCCGCCGCCCTTGCCGGCTGCGTCATGGAACCGGCACACCGCCCCCGCCGGGAGGTGACAGTGGTCACGCCCGCCCCCGGCCCCGCCGCCACAACCGTCGTCATTCGGGAGGCGCCGCCCCCGCTGCGGGTCGAGGTCTTCACCGACCGGCCCTCACCGCGCCATATCTGGATCAAGGGCCACTGGCGGCATGATGGCCGCAGCTACGCCTGGGTGCCGGGCCACTGGGTTCTGCCACTCCGGCGCGGCGCGGTTTGGGTGGAGCCCCGCTGGGAACTGCGCGGCGGCGGCTACGTGTTCGTCGAGGGTTTTTGGAGATAGCTCAGGGAAGTCTCCCGGCATTGCCCCGCCAGCCCCGGAAATTCCCGCCTCACGCCACGGCCGCCAAGACCGCCGCGCGACGCCTTACTCCGTTTCGCTGAACGCGCAGAGCGTGGTGACCGTCAGGCCTGCCTCCGCCAGCCGGCGCGACCCGCCGAGTTCGGGCAGATCGATAATGGCGACGATGCCGACGACTTCACCGTGCAGCGCGCGGAAGAGCTTCGTCGCCGCCAGCAGCGTGCCGCCCGTCGCGATCAGATCGTCCACGATGACCACGCGATCACCGGGCCGGCAGGCGTCAGCATGCACCTCGATGGTGGCGGTGCCGTATTCCAGCGTGTAGCTCTGCGCCACGGTCTCGTAGGGCAGCTTGCCCTTCTTGCGCACGAGCACGAACGGCTTGCCGAGTTTGTAGGCGAGCACCCCGCCCAGGATGAATCCGCGGGCGTCCACCGCCGCCACGAGGTCCGCCCGGAGGGGCGCAGTGGCGGCGGCCAGGGCATCGACCGTGGCATGAAACGCCCCGGCATCCTGAAAGAGCGTGGTGACATCGCGAAAGTTCACGCCCGGCTTGGGCCAGTCGCGGACGGTGCGGATCTTGGATTTGAGGGTGGCTGCGTCCATGTCAGTCCTTCGCGCGTTGATATTGCACGGGCCAGGCGACGGCGGCGCCGAGCACCCGGGCCGCGTGCAGCGGCCAGTAAGGATCGCGCAGGAACTGGCGGGCAAGCAAGATCACATCGGCCCGGCCTTCCGCCACGATCTTTTCCGCCTGGTCCGGCTGCGTGATGAACCCCACCGCGCCCGTGGCGACGCCCGCCTCGCGGCGCACCGCCTCCGCGAAGCGCACCTGGAACCCCGGTCCCCACGGAATCTTCGCCTGCGGCAGCGTGCCGCCGGAGGAGCAGTCGAACAGGTCAACCCCGCGGAGCTTCAGCGCCTGGGCGAGGGCGACGGTCTGTGGCAGGTCCCAGCCACCCTGCTCCGCCCAGTCCGTGGCGGAAACGCGCACCCACAGCGGCAGGCGCTCCGGCCAGACAGCGCGCACGGCGTCGACGACCTCGGCGAGCAGGCGGATGCGATTCTCAAACGGGCCGCCGTAACGGTCCGTACGGCGGTTGCTCAGCGGCGAGAGAAACTGGTGCAGCAGATAACCGTGCGCCGCGTGGAGCTCGACGATCTCAAAGCCGGCGGCCCGGGCGCGTCTCGCCGCGGCGGCAAACGCCTCGATCACGGCGGCGATGCCGCCTGCATCGAGTTCCAATGGCACCG
Organism: Opitutaceae bacterium; assembly: GCA_041479395.1. Taxonomy (GTDB): domain Bacteria; phylum Verrucomicrobiota; class Verrucomicrobiia; order Opitutales; family Opitutaceae; genus Fen-1467. Next base: position 2,265 of record JBGOXZ010000109.1, on the reverse strand, counting down.
GGTGGTCGGCCGCGAACGGCACGGCGCTCGGGGCCACCACAGGCCAACCGCCCTGCGTTTGCGGCACGGGCTGGCCGCCTTCCCACGGCCGCGCCGTGCTGGCCTTGCGGCCCGCGTGCGCGAGCTGGACCGCCGGTACGGCGCCGTGCGCGCAGAGGAAGGCCGCCACGCGCGCCAGGGGCTCGATGTGCATTTCCTGCCAGAGTCCGAGATCCTGCGGCGAGATGCGGCCGCGCGCCTCGACGGCGGTAGCCTCGGCGACCACGACGGCCGCGCCACCGACCGCGCGCGATCCCAGATGCACGAGATGCCAGTCGGTCGCGAAGCCCTCCGTGCACGAATACTGGCACATGGGCGACACCACGATCCGGTTGCGCAGCGTGACCCCGCGCTGGGTAAACGGAGAAAAGAGCACAGACATGATCAACCGGGATGTCGGCGAACGGGCATCCGGGCAAGCTCGCGCGAACCGCTGCGCCGCCGGCCGCCTAGCACTCTCACCAGATCTTTGCCCGCAGTTCGGCCGCGCGCCACATCGGGTCGCCCTCTTTGATGCCGAAGGCGGCATAGAACTCCGTCATGTTCACCAGCGGGCCGAAGGCACGGAACTGGCCGGGCGAATGCGGGTTGCTCATCACTTGGCGGCGCAGCGCATCGTCGCGGAACTTCGTCCGCCACAGCTGCGCGAAGGCGATGAAGAAGCGCTGCTCGGGCGTAAACCTGTCGATCTTCGGTGGCCGGGGTTTGCCAGCGAGCGAGAGCTGGAGCGCGTCGTAGGCCACGGCGAGGCCGCCGAGGTCGGCGATGTTCTCGCCCAGCGTGAGTTCGCCGTTGATCGGCAGGCCGGGCAGGGCCTCAAAGTGGTTGAACTCGTCCACCAGCTTCTGGGCGCGCGTCTTGAACTGGGCGGCATCCGCCTCGGTCCACCAGTCGGCGAGGTTGCCGTTGGCGTCGTACAGGCGGCCCCGGTCGTCGAAGCCGTGCGTGATCTCGTGGCCGATGACCACGCCGATGCCGCCGTAGTTGACGGCGTCGTCGAGCGCGGGGTCGAAGAACGGCGGCTGCAGGATGCCGGCGAGGAACACGATCTGGTTGGCCGTGCTCTGGAAGTAGGCGTTGACCGCCTGCGGCGGCAGGAATGTGAACTCGTCGCGATCCACCTTCTGCCCGATGCGCCCGAGTTGGCGGCGGGTCTCGAACGCGTCGGCGCGGCGGAGGTTCTCAAAATAGCTTTCCCGCCGGATGGTGAGCGCCGTGTAGTCGCGCCACTTGAGCGGATAGCCGATCATCGCGCGGAAGCGAGCGAACTTCTCCAGCGCCTTGGCCCGGGTGGGTTCGCTCATCCAGTCGGCCTGCTCCAGGTGCCGCTTCATTGAGGCCTCAATGTTGGCCACCATGACGGCGAGCCGCGCCCGGACCTCGGGCGGGAAATAGCGGTCGACATAGAGCCGGCCGACCGCCTGGCCGACCTGCGCGTCGAGCATGCGGGCCACCCGCTGCCAGCGCGGCTCCATCGCCGGCACGCCGGAGAGCACCGTGCCGTTGAAGTGGAAGCTCTCCTCCTCAAACGCCGAGGACAGATAAGGTGCGGTGTCGGCCAGCACGCGCCAGCGCAGGTAAACCTTCCAGGCGGCGAGCGGCTTCTCCTGCAGCATACGGCCGATCGCAACAAAGAACTCCGGCTGCCGCACGACGATCGATCGGGCGTCGCCCAGTAGGCCGATGGCGTCAAAATACGCCCCCACCGGGAAACCCGGGCTCGCTGCCGCCAGTTCGCCGGGGGTCATCTTGTGGTAATTGGCGATCGGGTCGCGCAGCTCCAACGGGGTCTTCGAGATCTCGGCCAGGGCTTTCTCGATGGCGAACGCCGTCGCGGCATGCGCCTGCGCGGCGTCCGCCGCCTCGCCGGCCAGGCCGAACATCTTCGCGATGTGCTCGAGGTAAGCGGCGCGCTCCTTCTCGAAGCGGGGGTCAAAGTAGTAGTCGCGAGTCGGCAGGCCGAGTCCGCCCTGTCCCAGGGTGAGAATGTAGGTGTCGCTCTGTTTCTGGTCCGCACCGACGAACCGATCGAAGAGCGGCTCGCCAAAGCTGTTGTGCAGCAGGGCGACCTCCCGGATGAAATCGTCGACCGACGCGATGGCCTCGACGTGGGCGAGATCAGGCGCGACCGGCTTCAGGCCGGCGGCCTCAATCGCGGCGGTGTCCATCGCCGTGGCATAGAAATCACCCACCTTCTGCTGCAGCGAGCCGGGTGTGCCGGGATGG
>JBGOXZ010000108.1:0-7850 GCA_041479395.1 Opitutaceae bacterium | reverse complement strand
TCCCACCATGTGCGGAACGCTTGCACGCCGGCGGTGGGTCCGTCTGGGTGGGCCATGATGCCGCCACCCCCGAGATACAGCAGATCGATCGTCTTCGTCCGTCGATAGGTCTCCGGCGCCTGGCCGCCCCACTGGCCGGACGACACGACCGGCAGCACGGTGAAACCGCCGTGCAGGGGCGTCAGACATGCCTGAATCGAACGCACCACCGCGTCGTCCGATTCCCAAAACTTGTTTTGCAGGCCGTTGACGTGGATCTGATCCACCCCCGCCAGACGCCAGAGCTTTTGGTAGGCGGGAAACTCGATGCCGAGCAGGGGATGCCGGTTCAGCATGCCCCAGCCATTGCGATGGCCGTGGATCGCGAGGGCGCCCAGATCGCATACTTTTTTGACCGCCGCTAGGCCGACGCTGTTCAGGCTCACCATCGCGCAGGTGCCGCCGGCCGCGACGACTTTCTCGTAGTGGCGCAGCATCGGGTCGAGCTCATCGCTCACGTTGAAGGCATACATCACCTTCCGGCCGGTGCGATCAGCGTGGGTGTTGATCACGCGCATCACCGCCTCCACGCGTTCGTCCAAGGGTGAATGTGGCGGGTCTGCCATCAGCTCGTCGTCCTTGATGAAATCGATGCCCGCTGCGACGAGCGTTTTGACCAGCTCCGCCGTCTGCCGTGGCGTGAGCCCGATGCTTGGCTTGATGATCGTGCCGATCAGTGGCCGGCTTTCAACCCCGGCCAGCCGGCGCGTGCCGGTGACGCCGAATTTCGGGCCGCGGAAATGCGCCATAAACGACGCAGGCACGTCGAGATCCGTCAGCTTGAGCCCGGAAAATTGCGCCAGCTCGTAGAGGTTGCCCTGGATCGTCGAAACCAGCGCCGGCAGGTTGCAGCCGAGATTCTCGACGGGCCACGAAATGGCCACCTCCGCGCGGCGGTAGCTTCCAGCTCCGCCTCTGCATCCGGGCAGAGCGGGTTCACGGACAATCTCGAGCTCCGTGATCTTCTCCACCCGGGCCGCGAAGCGTTGCTTAAGCTCGACCGTCTCGCCCGGCACTTCCACAAAGGTTCCCGACGACTGCTCGCCCGCAAGGGCGGCAGCGGCCTGTCCGACCGTCAGCGGGGTTTCGACCAGGTAGTGTGCGACGATACGTTCCATGGCGGATGATTCCGTTTTAATTGCGCCAAGTGCTCGTAAAAGCATAGACCCCCGAGCCGGCCTCGCAGACCAGAAATCGGCCTTCGCGTCCGACGACGCGTAGGCCGGCAGAGCGTCTCACCGGCGCTCCGTTTTCGGCCACGGCGGTGCCCGGTTTGCTCGGGACGTAAACCCGCGCCGTGGTGTTGGCCGGGATGCGGATCCTCCAACGGAACGCCTCCCGGGAGCGTTCCCAGGCGCTCGCGATCTCGCCATGCATGGTCTGGTGGCTCGCCCGGACAAAGGAAAATCCGCCGCCCGGATGGGGCTGCAGGATGAAACATTTGAAGCCGGGAACCTTGGGATCCAGTTCGATGCCGGCGACATGCCGGAACAACCACTCGCCGATCGAACCGAGCGCGTAGTGGTTGAAGGAGTTCATCTGCGGATTGAAGAAGCCGTCCGCCTCGGTCCACCCGTTCCACCGCTCCCAGATGGTCGTCGCCCCGTGACGCACCGGGTAAAGCCAGGAAGGATAATCCTCCTGCAGGAGCAACCGGTAGGCAACGTCCGCGTGGCCGGTCAGCGTCAGCACCGGATTGAGATGGCTGATGCCGATGAAACCGGTGCTGAGGTGCCAGCCCAGGGCCTGGATGTTTTCGACCAGGCGCGCGGCGGCGCGGGTGCGAACGTTCTCGGGCAGCAGATTCATGGCCAGCGCCAGCACGTAGGCGGTCTGGGTCTCGACGGTGAGCCGGCCGTCCTTGCGCAAAAATTCTTTCTGAAACGCCCGCCGCACGTGCTTGAACATGGCTTGGAAACGCCGGGCGTCCTTTTCCCGTCCGAGTTCGCGCGCCATCCGGGCCATCTTCGCCGCGTCGTCCGCCCAGTAGGCCGTCGCCAGCAGGTTCTTCATCGGCGAATGGGTGCGAAAGGTCGTGTCCGCGGGAATACAGAGCCAGTCACCGTAGTTGTTGCCGAGTTGGTTTACGCGGAGGCCATCCGGATTCGTCCGCTCGAGGTAATCGAGCCAGGCCGCCATCGCCTGCCAGTGCCGCTCGATGATGCGGCGGTCGCCGTAAACGCGCCAGAGGGTCCACGGCACGATGATGCCCGCGTCGGCCCAGCCGGCGGCGCCGCCAAGTCCGTCGAGTCCGACAAAATTCCCGCCCTCGCGCAGGCGCGGCGCGGTGTCGGGGAAGACGCCCGCCGGCGTCTGGGCGTCCTCGACGTCGCGCATCCACTTGGTGAAGAAGGCGGCGACATCCATGTTGTAGCTCGCCGTGCGGAGGAAGACCTGGGCGTCGCCCATCCAGCCGAGACGCTCGTCTCGCTGCGGGCAATCGGTCGGCACGCTGAGGAAATTACCGCGTTGCGACCAGAGGCTGTTGAGCCAGAGCCGGTTCACGCCGGCGTGTGAGCATTCGAAATGGCCGGCGGGAAGTGTGGCCGAGTGCACGACACAGCCGGTGACCGCGCCTCGGGACGGGATGGTAGGCAGGCCCGTCAGCTCGACGTATTGGAACCCGTGAAACGTGAACCGCGGCTCCCAGACTTCCTCCCTTTTCCCTTTGAGGATGTAGACATCGGTGGCCTTGGCCCGGCGCAGGTTTTCGGTGTAAAGCGAGCCGTCGGGATTGAGACGCTCTCCATGGCGGAGCGTCACTTGCGTGCCGGCCTTGCCGCGCAGGCGCAGCCGCACCCAGCCGGTGATGTTCTGGCCCAGATCGAAAATGAACCGCCCTGGCCCGGCCTCGGCGATGGACACCGGTTCGATGGTCTGGGTCACCCGAACCGGCGGCGAACGCTGGGCGACCAGCGGAACAGCCGGAGGCGCGACTTCACGCGCCGGGAGCCAGCTGTTGTCGTCGAAACCGGCCCGATCCCATCCGGTCCGCTCGCGGCGCGCGTCGTAGACCTCGCCCATCATGAAATCGGAGCTGAGAATCGGTCCGGTGTCGCAGCGCCATGAGCGGTCGGTCGCGATGATCAGCCGTTGGCCCTTCTGGAGCTCAATCTCCAACTGGACGAGTAGACTGTTTTCGAGGCTGCCGTAGCGTCCGCGCGTCTCCTGCCAGCCGACGTAGCCGCTCCACCACCCGTCGCCCAGCACGGCGCCGAGGACGTTGCGTCCGGCTTGAACCTGCCCGGTGACGTCGTAAGTGCGGTAGTGGATGCGCTTGTCGTAGTCGGTCCACTCCGGGGCGAAAATATCCTCGCCGACCCGCCGTCCGCCAAGATGCAGTTCGAACAAGCCGCGGGCGCTGGCATGGATCGTGGCGCGGCGCACGGGTCCGGGAACTTCGAATTCCTTGCGGAACCATGCCGGGGTGCCCGGTTCGGTCAGCGTGGCGGCGACCGCGCCGGGGTCGCGGCGTAGAATCTCGGGATCGGCGGCGATCCAGCGCGCCTGCCAGTCGCGCGGTTTGAGCAGGCCCATCGTCCAGCTGGCAGGCGCGGAGATGGCGGTGGCCCCGCTGTCGTCCCATGCCTGAACCTGCCAGTAACAGACGGCGTGTGCGTGCAGCGGTGCGCCGGCATATTCGACGTGGGTGGTGCGATCATCCTCGATCCGGCCGCTGTCCCACCGGTCGCCGACGTCGCGGGCGAGTTTTCCCAACGTGCTCGCCACCAGGATGCGGTAGGCGACCTGCCGCGCGCCGCGGCGGCCGGACTCGATCGCCCAGCTCAGCCGCGGGGCGCGTTCGTCGATGCCGAGCAGTTCCACCAGGTAGTCACAACGAAGCCGGACGACGCTGAGATCAGGCAATGGCATGGTAGTTACTCGCAGTTGCGCGGGAGCCGGGCGTTGCTGGAATCTAGTCTTCCTGGTGGTGCAGACGCCATTTCATCCAGAACGGCACGGTGGCGAACCAGGCGATAGTTCCGATCATCGCGAGGATGTAGTAGGCATGCCGGCTCATCACACCGTTGAAGACCAGCACCGACGAGAGGAGCATCAGGACAAGTCCGGAGAAGGAAATCGCTTTGAAGAGGATTTTCATGTCAGGCGTTGGCGGCGGCGGGCAGGGGGGATGGGGTGAGCAGCTTCTGCTGCACCGCGCTGAGAATCACATAGAGCACGACGGCGACGATCCACTCGGGCAGCACGAGAAAGATCGGGCTGGCCTGGTAGGAGAAGGCCACGAGGGAAAAGATCATCGCGAGGATCCACGCCGCCGCGGCCGGCCAGCTGATCAACGCTTTCGTCTGCTCCGCGTAGTTGGGTTGCAGACCGATTCTGGGGAAGAGCCAGAGGTCGATGAAGATGAAAGCCCCGAGCGGCAGCAGGAGCAGGGCGTTGGTCGTGACCAGCAAATCGTGGTGTGCGAGGAGCGCCGGAATACACGCACAATTGATCATCGCTCGGCCGACGACCAGCGTCACGAGCCAGCGTTTCCAGTCGGGCGTCGCGACCTGCAGGGCGAGACCCGCGCGATAGAGCGTGGGGCTGGCGACGTTCCAGCCGGCGACGACGACGCAGAGCGCGCCGGCGAGACCGGCGCCAAGATACGCGATCGGACCCGGGTCGGTCTTGATGCCCTGCGCGATCGCCGCCGCGCAGAGGATGCCCGAGGCGACCCACGCACAGTAATGCCCGAGATACATGCCCGCCGACGAACAGAAGCCCATCTGCCACTTCCGGGCGTACCGCAGGATCGTCAGGTCGGCCATGCCGAAATGCTGGGGCATGTTGCACAGCCATGCGAAGCCGATGACGTGCCAGATGGTGTACTTCGTGAACGGCCGCCCGCTTGTCGGATCGATGCTGGTCACGCCGGTCCAGATCCTTTCGTTGGCCACGCGCCAGAAGTCGCCCAGCGAATGACAGCCCAGCAGCGGCAGCGTCGCGATGGCCGCCATGATGAACACGGCCACCATCCAGGGCGCGGACAGCTTCGAGAAGATGGCCATCCCTTCGAAACCCAGCACCGCCAGGAGGGCGATCACCGAACCCACCGCCAGCGCGAGCACGATCCACATCCACTGCGGAACTTCACCCGACGCGACGAAGCTGTGCTGGAAGGGCAGCACTATCGAGGTCATCGACACCCGCAGCATCGATCCGGCCAGCAGGCACAGCACGACGCCGTACACCGCGCTGTAAGCGACCGTGAGCCACGGCCCGCCCAGCCGGCGAATCTGCCAGTAGATCGTCAGCCGGGTCCTGACCGCGACCGGTGCACAGACAAAGGCCCAGCTCAGGACCGCCAGAAAGTTGCCGATCAGCAACCCCAGCAGCACGGCCGTCGCCGTGCAGCCGTGCATCACGAAAAGCGGCCCGATGACGAACTCGGTGCCGGCAATGTGCTCGCCGGCAAACGTGGCCCAGAAGATTTTCCAGCCGTGGTAATCCTTGGACGTGACGGGCTCGCGATCGTACTCATAGAGCGCGTCGAGACGCTCGACGAGCGTGGAGCGGGCGGTGACGGGTTGGCTCATGGATCGGGTGGCGGCGAGGTTGCGGAGGAAAAACCTTCAGCGCACGGGGAGCCAGACGGTCATCTCCGTGTCGCCGCGGTTGTCCCAGGCGTAGTAGGGTATCAGCGTGATTTGAATCGGTCGCGGCGGCGCCGGATCGACCTCATGATAGAGCCGGTCCGACGCCGACGGAGCGCGCCGGATTTCAAGGGCGGGCACGCTGAGCGCCACAAGCTCGGCATCGGCGATTTTCTGCCGGCGGGCAATGAACCGCTCTTGCGGGGTGTCGAGCGCCAGGGCGACGTCCTCAAGGCGGACGCCTGCGGGCAGATCGTTCGACTCGAGGCAGTAGACCAGCGGGCCGTATTTGACGGCGACCTGACCGAGCGTCTCCTCGACCAGAGGATTGGCCTCCATGAGCACGGGGTGGAACCTGATGTCGAGCGCGACCAGGTCGTTCGGCTTCCAAACCCGCTTCAGTTCGAAATACATGCCTGGCCGGGGCACTCCGTCCACCCCCTGGCCATTGACGCTGATGGAGGTCTGGCCTTCGCGGGACCAGCCGGGGATGCGCAGCTTGAGCGCGATCGGCCGCCCAGGCGCCTCGACGATGGTGAATTTCACCTCTCCGTTCCACGGATAGTCGGTTTCCTGCCGGAGCTTGATCCGCCCGCCGTCGATCCAAGCGGTGTCGAGCGTGCTGGCGCCATAGAGGTTAACCCACAGGGTGTCCTTGGAGAGGCTGTAGATGTAATCCTGCGCCTCGGCGATGGTGCGCACGACATTGGGCGGGCAGCAGAAACTCGCCTGGATGTTGGGCTGCCGCGTTCGCGACCAGCGGAGCGGCCAGGTCATGCGGTGGAGTTTGCGCAGAGGATTGACGTAAAAGTAGTCCTTGCCGTCGAGGCTGATGGCCGCCAGCACGCCGTTGTAGAGGGACTGCTCGAAGAGGTCGGCGTACCGGGCATCGCCGGTCAGCTCCAGCATGCGCCAGTTCCACATCGCGAAGCCGACCGTGGCACAGCTCTCGTTGTAGGCGGTGAGGTTGGGCAACTGGTAGTCGCGGCCGTAGGCCTGGTGCACCAACTGGATCGCTTCATGCTCGGCCGATCCGTCGGGCGAGGCGCCGTCGTAAAGCGCGCCCGTGGTGCCGGTGATATAGAGCTTGTGGTCGGCCACATCCTCATCGATCGCCTCCAGCGGCGTCAGCAGCGTCTGGTCGCCCGTCTCGGCGACCACGTCCGCCACGCCGGCGTAGAGGTAATTGGCCCGCACGGCATGACCGACCGCCTTGGTCATCTGGCGGAACGGCACGCGATCCTGGTTCTGGTCGGTTCCCTCCTTCACCTCGTTGCGGATCTCGATCAACTGCCGGGCCAGCTCAAGGTAGCGCGGATCGCCGGTGGTCCGGTATATCTCGACCACGCCCATGTAGTGCGACGGACAGATGGCGTTGCGGGCGAGCTCGGGGGAGGCGCGCTGGTAGAAACCATAGAGATAGTCGGCCGCCTTGCGGGCCACGTCGAGCAGCGTGGTCTTGCCGGTGGCGCGGTAGTGGATGCAGGCGGCCGTCATCAGATGTCCCATGTTGTAAGTCTCGAAGTGGTTGCGGTCCTCGAACGCCGTGATCTTCGGGCCGCCCCGACGCTCGGCAATGACGGTGGGAGTGTGGAAGTAGCCGTCGGCGCGCTGGGCTTTCACCAGCACCGTGACGATGCGGTCCATGAGCTGGTCTAGCGCAGGGTCGTGTGTGACGGCGTAGACCTGCGCCACGCTTTCGAACCACTTGAAGAAATCCCCGTCGTCGAACGGCGGACCGTGGTGGCGTCCGTCCAGCCCATCGCCCTGCCCCGCGGCCAGCAGGAAATTAGCCCAGATATGACTGTCCTTCTCGTTCTGAAAAAGCTCCCACATGTGCGGGATCATCGTGGCGCGGCAGACTTCGAACCGGTCGGCCCAGAGGCCGCCGGTCCATTTCGCGTCGCCCAGGTCAACCATGTACATCCGTGCATCGGGCGACTTCGTCGTGTCGATCAAGGCGCGCTCGCCCCCCTGGGCCGGGGTCCTGGCCAGCCCGACCAGAATCAGCCCGCTGATCATGAAGGATGTTCTCGTGTGTCTCATGGGGTTGGGCTCCTTTAATCGCGGCCACCGTCCGACAGGACCCGCCGCACCGCTCGCTGCCAGCCGGCATAGTGGCGTTGTGCGTTGTCCGCTGGCATCGACGGCTGGTATACCATGTCATCGTGCGGCACCGCCGCCACTTCTTCCAGCGATTTGAACACCCCTAGG
>JBGOXZ010000107.1:0-7918 GCA_041479395.1 Opitutaceae bacterium | reverse complement strand
GCTATCACTCGCTCACGACCGGCCTTTCGCTCGCCTGGCCGCTGGCCAAGCGGGTGACCTTCAGCGGCGCGGCTTCCAAGGACTTCACGACGACGGCCACCGATGTCTCGGTCAACGTCACAGCCATCAGCGTTTCGGCCAGCTTGAAACCGACCTTCAAGCTCAAGGTCGTCCTCAACACCGGCGTCGGCTACTCCATCAGCGACTTCCTGGGGAGCCGGGGTGCCGGCCGACAGGACCACGCCTGGTCGTTCAATGCGGGCTTGAATTTTCCCCTCAGTTCCAAGTTTTCCGCCTCGATTTCCTACGCCTACTCCGACAATCACTCTAATATCGCCTTCTCCAAATTCGCGCGACACACTGCGACCTTCAACCTGTCCGCACGCTATTGACGGCCATGTACCGCCTCCCCCGCTCCCTACGAATTTCCGTCGCGGGCGCCGCGTTTGCGTCGTGCCTTTTCGGTCGCTTGCCGGCTGCCGCCCAGACGCCGCCGGCCCCGGCCGAGACCCCGGCCAAGGCCGACACCAAGAAGAGCTTCATCTACAAACTCACGAACACCGACCGCCTGCGCATCGTGGTCTTCGGGGAGCCCGACCTGTCCACCATCTCGCGCATCGACGCCCGCGGGGGCGTCAATCTTTACCTCGTGGGTGACGTGCGTGTGGCCGGCTGCACGGTCAACGAAGCCCAGAAGATTATCGAGTCGGCCTACCGCGAGGGCCGTTTTTTGCGCAACCCGCAGGTCACGATCTCCGTCGAGGACTATGCGGCGCGCACGGTCACCGTGGACGGACAGGTGAAGAATCCCGGACCAATCTCGTTGCCGACCGAGTCGACGCTTACGGTGTACCAAGCCATCATCCGCGCCGGCGGCTTCACCGATATCGCCAAGGGTTCCGCCGTCAGTGTCACCCGCATCCTGCCGGACGGCACCAAGAAGGTTTTCACCGTCGACGTGGACAGCCTGATCAAAGGCAGGGACCGCGCCAGGGTGGAAGATGACACCCTGCTCCTTGAGCCGGGCGACATTCTCTACGTGCCGGAGCGCCTGATCTGATTCCCCGTGCCCACGCCCGTCACATCGGAACCCGCTCCCCCGCCGTCCGCGTCCGCCAGCGTGGCGAACGACCGTGACGAACACGCCGTCGAACGCCGCACCCTGCGCGATTACTACATCATCATCCGCGAGCGTCTGTGGATCGCGTTGCCGGTGGCGTTCCTGGTCGCCCTGCCGCTGGGTTATTTCCAGATGCAGGAGACGCCGATGTACGAGAGCCGCGCGACCATGCAGTTCGAGCGGCCGGAAAAAATCGTCATGATCGACCAAGTCGTGGATCCCACGCCGAAGTCGGACATCGACATCAACACCTATCTTCAGCGCCTGAACAGCGCGAGCCTGCGCACCAAGGTGATCGAGTCGCTGACGCCCGAAGAGATCAAGGTGTTGCAGCGACCCTACCTCAAGGATCTGCCGCCGGGGGCCAGCCCGCCGTCGCCCGCCGCCGTGCTGGGCGGCGTTTTCGCCGAGCCCGTGCGCGGCAGTCTCATCCTCCTGATCACCGCCCGCCACCGCGATCCCGAGGCCGCCGCGCTGGTCGCCAACCGCTTCTACACCGAGTTTGTCAATTACCTCATGGCGAAAAGCGGCGGCTCCAATGAGGAGGCGGTCGCCTTTCTGCAGAAGCGCGCGATGGAGTTGCAAAAGGAGTACGAGCAGAAGGAGCAGCGGCTGCAGGAATACAAGAAGCAGCACAACCTCATCTCGCTCGACGGCAGCCTGAACATCATCACCGACCGGCTGAAGAGCGTGAATGCCGCCCGCACCGCCGCCCATCTCGAACGCCTCAACCTTGAGGTCTACTACAACCAGGTGGAGACCTTCCGCAAGGACGGCCGCGATCTGCTCGAGATCTCGTACATCGCGGGCCACGGCACGATCCCCGCGCTCAAGGCCCAGCTCGCCGAGGCGCTCCAGCGCCAGGCGGTGCTCGGGGAACGCTACCTCGAGCGCCATCCCCAGCTGATCGAGATCGTCAAGACGATCTCGCTGCTCCGCGACCAGCTCGACAAGGCCATCAGCCTCGCCATCGCCGACCTCACCGCCAGCCTGGAGAAAGCCCGCGATTCCGAGCAGTCCCTCGATCGCGAGTATACTCGGCAGGAAAAGGAGCAGCTGCGCCTGGATGATCTCAAGGTCGAATATCGCAGCCTCGAAGACCAGGCCGCCGTCGCCAAGAACGCCTACTCCCAGGTGCTCGACAGCCTCAACAAAACGACCACGTCCAAGGGTCTCGACTACCGCATCCCCGTCAGCCTGCTCGACCGGGCGGTGCCCAATTTCGCGCCCTACACCCCCAACAAGACGCGGATCGCCCGCACCTGCGTGATGGTCGGCCTGCTGGTGTTCCTCGGCGTGGCGTTCGGCCTCAGCGTGATCGATGACCGGATCAAGAGCGCCTGGGACGTCGAATCTTACATCGGCGTCAACCTGCTCGGCATCATCCCCGACCTCTCCAACGTCAAGGACGAGGACAAGCACATGCTCGCCGTCCGCGCCAAGGCCACCCCCGGCGTCGAGGCCTTCCTCAGCGTTTACAGCGCGGTCAAGATCCAGTCGAAGCTGGATTATCCCAAGATCATCCTCGTCACGAGCACCATCCCCGGCGAAGGCAAGACGCTCATCTCCTGCAACCTGGCGGGCTGCTTTGCGCGCCACGGCCGGGCCACCCTGCTCATGGACTGCGACATGCGCCGGCCCATGCTGCACCGGCACTTCAATCTGCCAAACGAGGCCGGCATCCTCAGTTGGGCCGAGGCGGGGGCAAGCCTCGAAGGAGATCTGCTGACGAATCCGCAGCTCGGCATCACGCACCTCAGCGACAGCCTCTCATTGCTGCGTTCCGGGGGGCGTTCGAAGAGTCCCACGGAGTTTCTGGAGAAGCCCGTGTTCGGACAGTTCCTCGAGCATCTGAAACGGCGCTACGATCTGATCGTGATCGATTCGCCGCCGGTCGGCGCGGTCTCCGACAGCCTCCTCATTGCCGAGCATGCCGACGAGGTCATCTACGTCTGCCGCTTCAACCGCGCCTATCGTAAACACATCCGGCAGTTCGTCCGGACGCTGCGCGAAGGCCAGAAGGATTTCCTGGGCATCGTGCTCAACGGCCTGTCGCCCCGCCGCATCGAGTACTACACGAACTACCGCTACTATCGCAGCTACAAGAAATATTACGGCGCGCAGACCTAGCGGCGGCGGGGCGGACGACGCAGGCGCCCGGGGTTGGCGCGCGTGATCCGCACCGGCGACCCGTTCGATCTCCCCGCCTCGACTTTCGGCTTCCCCTTTCCGAAATCCGGTGTTCGGTATCCGGTATCCCGTCTCCCCCGTGCTCTCCTCCTATCTCCCGGCCCGGTTCGATCCGAAAAGATCCGTTGCGCTCATCGCCGGCCAGGGACTCTACCCCGTGCTCGTCGCCCAGGCCATCCGCCGCGCGAACGTTCCCTTGAAGCTGATCGCATTCGACGAGGAGACGCGCCCCGACCTCATTGCAAGTTTTCCTGAGGCCGAGCGCCGCACGATCCTCGTCGGCCAGCTCGGCCGGATGCTGCGAGCCCTCGAACAGTTCGGCGCCGGTTACGCCTACATGGCCGGACAGATCGCCCCACGCCGCCTGTTCAAGGGCCTCCATCCCGACCTCAAGACCACCCGTATCCTGCTCTCGCTCAAACGCCGCAACGCCGCGACCATCTTCGGCGCCATCGCGGCCGAGATCGAGCAGCTCGGCATCACCTTGCTCGACGCGCGTTCCTTCCTCGATGACCACCTGGCCAGCCCGGGCGTCATGACCGGCGGCCGGTTTCCCATCGAACGCGAATACCTTGAGCACGGCATCCACGTTGCGCGCGAAGTCGCGCGGCTCGACATCGGCCAAGGCGTCGTCGTGCGCAAGGGCACCGTGCTGGCCGTCGAGGCCTTCGAGGGCACCGACGAGATGCTCCGCCGCGCCGGCGCGTTCCAGACCGGGCCGACGCTGTTTGTGAAAACGGTGAAGACCAGCCAGGATTATCGCTTCGACGTTCCGGTTTTCGGCCAGCGCACCCTCGAGGCCATGCGCGAGGCCCGCATCGCCGCCGCCGCGCTCGAGGCCGGCAAAGTGATCGTCCTCGACCGCCCGGCCGTGGTCGCCCAAGCCCGAACGTGGGGCATCCACCTGTTCGGCTTCGCTTGATCCTCTGCCGGCTTGCGCTTTTCCCTTACCCTTCGCAAATTCCGGCCATGCAGAACGAGGTCATCGAAGTTGCCATCAAGGGCGTCATGCCCACCGCCAACGGCTGCGCCGTGTTCCTCGGCAACGAAGAAAAGTCTTTTGTCATCTACGTCGACCACAGCGTCGGCAACGCCATTTCGATGACGCTGAACGGCATCAAGAAGGAACGCCCGCTCACGCACGATCTCATTGGCAGCATCCTGCTGGGCCTCAATGTCACCCTCGAGCGTATCATCGTCAACGACGTCGCTGACGGCACGTTCTACGCGCGCATCATCCTGCAGATGCAAAACGAACTCGGCCGCAAGATCATCGAAGTCGACGCCCGCCCCAGCGATTCCATCGTGCTCGCGCTCCAGCAGAAGAAGCCGATTTTTGTGGCCCAGAAGGTCTTCGCCGGCGTCGAGGATATGACCGAAATCCTTGAGCGCGTGCTCAAGCAGCAAAGCGAGGAGGAGGAAGAAGAGGAAGAGGACGACGAGGGCCAGGAGAAATCCTGACCCGCGGGCGGGAGGACCGGGCGACCTGCCTCCTTGAGCCGCCGCCGCATTACGGGCTGTCCGGTTTCTGCCCGCTGCCGCGTTCTTGGCTTGTGCCCTGCGGCCACTGGGCGATTCTCAACCGCTTTCTACCGGAGCATGCCGCCGAACCCATCAATCCCCGTCCGCCCGGCCGAACCGCGGCCGCTGCCTGCGCCCGTCGTCGCCGGCCAGCCGCTGACCGCGCTGGCACCGATGCAGGACGTGACGGATCTGGCGTTCATGCGCGTCATCACCCGCTACGGCCCGCCCGACTTGTTTTTCACGGAGTTCTTCCGGGTCCACCCGCAGTCGCGCCCGGAGAAGCATATCCTGCGCTCCCTCACCGAAAACACCACCGGCCGTCCCGTCTTCGCCCAGCTCATCGGCGAAAGCGTGCCCGACATCCTGCGCACCGTGCGCGAGCTGCTCGCCCACCCGGTGGCCGGCATCGACCTCAACCTCGGCTGCCCCGCGCCCAAGGTCTACAAGAAGAACGTGGGCGGCGGGCTGCTGCGCGATCCCGCCCGGGTCGACGAGATCCTCGGCGCGCTCCGCGCCGCCGTGCCGGGGCTGCTCACCGTCAAAATGCGCCTCGGCTTCGACGATACCGCGAACTTCGGGCGCATCCTCGAGCTCATCAACCGGCACGCCGTTGACCTTCTGACCGTGCACGGCCGCACGGTGAAGGAAATGTATCGCAGCGCGGTCCACTACGACTTGATTGCCCAGGCGGTGCAATCGGTGCGCTGCCCCGTCCTCGCCAACGGCAACATCACCTCGGCCCATCGGGCCGCGGCCATCCTCGCCCGGACCGGCGCGGCCGGCGTCATGATCGGCCGCCATGCCATCCGCAATCCCTGGATTTTCCGCCAATGCCGGGAACTCTTCGCCCGGCGGCAGACCGGCGGCATGCCCGGCGATCCCGCGGACGGAATCTTCCAGCCCACGCTCGCCGACGTGCGCGACTACATCCGGCACCTCTATCACGCCACCGCGACGCCCGAGGTGCCCGAGGGTCTGCAGGTGGCGAGGATGAAGAAGTATCTCAATTTCGTCGGCCAGAGCGTCGATCCCGCCGGCGCCTTCCTCCACGACATGCGCCGGGCGCAAACCGAGGCCGAACTGTTCGCCGTCTGCGACCGGCACCTGCTCGCCGAACCCGCCCGGCCGTTTCGGCTCGAACCCCACCCCGGGATTCTCGCGCGGCCCAACCGCGAAGCGTCGTTCGAAGCTTGTTCGCTCGACACGGCGACCGCCTGAGCCGCACCCTCACCTCTCCACACCTTCCCTCCACCCATGCCCAAGATCGACGTCAACAAGGTCGCAGAGATCCTGCAGAGATACCACATCGAACCGGCGGTGCTCCGCCGCATCCTCGAGGAGATCCACCACCTCGTGCAGCCCGATCCGGCCGAGGAGAACCAGGCGCCGCCCGTGAAGAAACAATGGGTCATCCTCCTCTCCGACCCCGGGCACCGGCTGCCCAAGGACGATTTTGTCGGTTGGGTCGTGCAGATTCCGGAAACCGAGAGCCCCGTCACGACGCCGGAACGCATCTGCCGCGGCGCCTATGATTTCAACACCACCAAGCGCGGTCGGCTGTTGCCGGCGAAAACCGTCGGCGAAGCGCTCGAAAACGTGCCGGCCCGGCATTTCAAGGAAGCCGAGCTTTGGGTGAAAACGCGGACGCCGGTCATCATGCTGCGCACGGACAATCAGATTCCGATGGAGTAAGCACCCGGCGCACCTTGCGGGTCGGAGAAAACCTCCTCCTCCGCGCTGACCTCGAGCGGGCGTGAACCGGTCCCGCCGCCAACTCCGGCGCAGTCGGATCAGTATTCCACATCGCGGCAGCGTTGCTCCAGCTGCCGGACACAAAGGTCGATCTGCTTTTCGCCGAGGATCGTCTCCCCGCCGCCGGTGAGCACGCCCGGCAGCCACGAGGGATTGACCACCCGCAGGGCGGCGTGGGCTTTCGCCTCCACATACCAGCCGGGGAACGCCAGCACCGGCACTACCTCCAGCTTCTCGCCCGTCGTTTTCTCGAGCCAGTGCTGCAGCCACTTCGCGTTCCCGATCGTCTGGCCGATGCCTTCCTGGTCCTCGCCCCACGGCCAGCTCAGCTGTTCGCCGTCGAAGAAAACCTTGTAGTCGTCGCGCCCCTCGCGCACTTCGCCCTTGCGCCGCGCCTTGGTCTCGATGACAAACACGCCGCCGGGACCGATCGCGACATGGTCGATGTTGAACTTCTCCTTGCCGCTCTCGCACGGCATGTCGTGAAAGATGTGCCAGCCCCCCTCCTTCAGCGGCTCCAAGAACTCGGCGACCACGCGCTCGCCAAAGTAACCGAGGTAGCGATCGCCCCGCTCCTTCAGGCGCGCCATAAACCAGCGCAACGCGAGCAGAGCCGCCGCGATGAACAGCACCACCGTCACACCCAGCCCGACCCACTGCCACCAGCCCTGCAACCGCGTGACCACCACCAGCAACAGGAGCGCCAGGACGCATGGAACCAGCGCGGCCCAGACCATGATGAGGATGAAGTCCTCATCCAGCCGGCCCACCTCCTTGAACTGCGTCTCGCCCGCCATGCGCAGCAGGCGGAGATCCTTGGCGAAGGGCACGCGCGTGCCCCGCTTGCGACGGTCCCACCAGATGATCGCAAAGGCGGACGCGGCGAACAGCGCCAGGTAGGCGCTGGGCAGAAGGATGGCGTTCCAGTTCATTGGCGGAGGGAGGGTTGAATGCCCCGTCGCCTGCCCGCTGGAAAGGGTTTCACGGCCGGCCGGCGCAGGAGCGGCTGAAGAACAGCCATGGGAGCCAGTTTATGATCGCTCATCGTTCCGTCCACCGCCCAGTGGTAAACACGGGGTAAAGGAGATTGGTGAACGGTACGTCAAAATCCGCCCGCCCGTCCGAACGCGGCCTTGCGGAATGCGCGGCGCCAGACCAAAACCGCGGTCACCAAGCCTGGGGACTGCCCATGATGTCCGCCGCCGGCCGGCCGGCCTGCAGCAATGCCGCCATCTGCTGCATTGCCGGCCCAATGTGCGTAAAGTAATGCAGGTAGGACGGGCAGAGGTAGCTCACACCCGGCTCACCCTCGCCCGTGCGGACGAACCGGTG
>JBGOXZ010000106.1:0-8092 GCA_041479395.1 Opitutaceae bacterium | reverse complement strand
TGGCCAGCAGAACGCGGCCATATGTATGAGTCCGGCTGAGCCGGCTCGAGAGCGGTCGGGTGGGGCGGCAACGCCTCGGGGTGACAGGCGCGTTCCACCGGTCCGCGGCCCTCACCTGCCGGCGCTGACCGCCACCAGCGCCTGCTGTGCGGCCGCCAGCAACGCCTCCGCACCGACGGGCTTGCCCGTGGCATGCTCCATCCAAAGATCCGGCGTCACGCGGCCGAACTTCGCCATGCGCTCGAATTCCGGTCCGATTCCGCCCGCCTGCTCCATTCGCTCCTCCACCTGCGCGGCGATGAGGCTGCCGATGAAGTAATTGGGCAGATAGAGCGGTATCTCGATCATGTGCGAATAGATGCCGAGCAGCACGACGTCCTTTTGACGGAAGACCGGCGCGTAATAACGATTCCAGACGTCCTTCGCGATTTGCACCGTGGCCGCGTTCAGCTCCGCCGGCGTTGCCTGGGGATGGTCGTACATCCAATGCCAGACGCCGATGTCCACGAGCGCGACGCCGGCGATCTCGTAGGTGGCCCAAAAATCGTTCAGCGCCTTTTCCGCCTTGCTGTGGGCGTCGGGCGCCGGCAGGCCGAGCAGTTCGAGGTCATGGCCTTGAAAAACAAACGCCAGCGCCTCGGTGAAGGCGGCGCTGGGCACGCCCGCCAGCAGCGGGTGGTCCACGTCATTGAGCGAAAACGTCTGCTCCGTGTTGTGCCCCATCTCGTGGACGGCGATGTTGAAGCCCTTGTAGTTCATGCCGGTTTTTTCGACGCGCGTGCGCAAGTGCGCCCTGGCCTCACGCATCGCGGCGCCCATGGCGTGGCCGGAGCCGCGCGCCGCATCGACGACGATGTTGGCGGCGACGTGCTGGGCGCGTTCGGGCGAAAAGCCGAGCTTTATCAAAAGATTCGGAATGTCCTGCTGATAGGCTGCGGCGGTCGGATATTTCGCGGCCGTGATGGCGTCGAGCTGCGCCCCGAAGTACCGGCTGCCCGGGCGGAAGCCGTTGTACCAGATGTCAAACGGCTCCAGCGGGCGCCCGAGGCGGGACTCGATCAACCGGGCGGTTTGTGGCACCAGAGGCGAGGTCTCTATCTGTTGCAGCATGGCTTGGAGGCGCGCCTCGGGGATCTCCAAGTCTTCGTCGAAACGGCGGGCCGGGAGCGTTGGAGCAGTGGGCGAGTACGGATCGGCCCGGCGGGCGGAGGTGTAGAGCCGCTGCAACGCCGCGTAGCGGCTGTCGGGCTCGCGGGCGTTGTCGGCCACCGTTGATTTCACCGCCGAGGAATCGGCGTCCTGCACGGCAGCCGGCCGGACTTCGTTCGCGTCGGGGCTCCAATCCACGCCGGGATTGTTGACCGCCGCTGCGGGGATCGTCTGCGTGACGATCCGCTCCATCACCTGCTGAATCATCCGCTGCTTGGCCAACCCGGTCTGCGCATCGGCGTAGTCGGCCTTGATCTCGTCGCGGAGATTCCAGTGGCTGAGCAACCGCAGACCAGCGGGGAAGAGGCGCCGGCCCCGGGGGTCGAGCAGGTGGTGCGCCCAGAGGTTGTACTCGGCGATGTACTGCCCGGACTTTGCCTCAGCCTCAGCGATGGCGAGCTGCACCGCCGCGGGAATCCGCTTGGAGAATCGTTGGGCCAGCCGGACCTCGGCCCACTGCCGGCGGCTCCAGGTGGCGCCGTGCTGCCGTCGTTCATCGAGCGAGGTGAGCGGAAAATTGAGCAGGACGACAAAGGCGAGCTTGTTGTGAAAGAAGTCGTCGAGCACGTGCGCCGAGGGATCGTAGCCCCCGAACGCCTCGTCGAAGGGGAGCACGGGGCCGATGTCCAGGTCCATTTGCTGCCTGAATTCACGGTTGATCTCGTGCATGTGGCCGTCGAGCTGCTCCAGCAGGTGCTCAAAGCGATTGAAAATGGTGTCGAGCGTGGTCTGGTCCCCGGCGAAGTTGGCGCGGACAAACTCCTCGAACGCCGGCTGGCCGCCATCGTCCGCGCGCCAGAATTCAGCGACCTGGCCCAGGCCGCGCTGGATCCGGGGCTCCTGCTGCCGGCCAAACTTTGCGAGCAGCCCGCGTTCAAGCCCCGCGGTGCCATCCTTCATCCACGCCGGCGGCGGGACGGCCACGGATGGATTCGGCCGGTCCACGCCCTGGGCGTTGGCCTTCGGGCAAAGGACGAAGACGGCACCGCAAAGGAAAAACCGAAACGAAGCAGCCAGGGAGAGGCGAGGTTCACCTTGATGCAGCCGGCGTGAGCGGGACATGGCAGCAGGAAGGTGACAGAAGCAGTAACTGGGGAAAGCCATTTGTGCAGCGTGCTGGCGAACTGCAACGGTCCGCTACGCCGGCGGCGACCGGCGCCAAGGTCGAGCCGAGCGAACGTCAACGCGAAGACTCGCCAAGGCGGCGCTCCGCCCTAGCATGGCGGACATGGCATTGCCTGCGCTCACCTTGGCCGAGCTTCGACAGCGTGCGGAAGCGGAGCTCACGCAAGACATTCTTCCCTTCTGGACCCGCCATGCGTTCGACCCCGTCACCGGCGGTCTGGTGGGTTTGGTCGCCAATGATCTGCGGCGGTTCGACGACGTGCCACGGCACGCCGTCATCTGTGCCCGCCTCCTCTGGACCTTTGCGGCCGCCGGGCACTACGATCCCCGGCCGGAATGGCTGGCCATGGGGCGGCGGGCGCTGGCGCTGCTCACCGGGCCGTTCTGGGATGCCAGGCAGGGCGGAGTCTTCTGGAGCCTCGACCGCGACGGGCGGGTTTCTTCTGACCGCAAGCAGACCTACGCCCAGGCGTTTGCGATTTACGGACTCGCCGAGTGGCACGCCGCTACGGGCGACGCGACCGCGCTCGCGCGAGCCCGGGCGCTGTTTGAGCTGGTCGAACAGCATGCGGCGGAACCGAAGCACGGCGGCTATATCGAGGCGCGCAGCGCCTCGTGGGGCGAATTGGCCGACATGCGGCTGAGCGACAAGGACCTCAACGCGCCCAAGTCGATGAACACCCCCCTGCACGTGCTCGAGGCCTATGCGACGCTTTTTCGCGTGTGGCCCGACCCCGGACTGCGCGGCCGGTTGCAGGCACTGCTCGGGGTGATGCTCGACCACGTCGTCACCACCTCACCCTACACCTGCTGCCAGCTCTTCTTCGATATGGATTGGCGGCCGTTGTCGCAGGGCATTTCCTACGGGCACGACATCGAGGCCAGCTGGCTGCTGTGGGAGGCCGCGGAGGCGCTGGGCGATGCTGCGCTGCTCGCTCGCACCCGGCGCGTGTCACTTGACATGGCGGCGGGCGTGCTCGCCCACGGGTGCGACGCCGACGGATCCATCTTCTATGACGGCACGGCGGCCGGCGTGGTCAAAACCGACAAACACTGGTGGCCGCAGGCGGAGGCGGTGGTCGGATTTCTCAACGCCCGCGCCCTCGGCGGCGGCGCGGAATACGAAACCGCGGCGGTGCGGGCCTGGCAGTTCATCGAAGACCACGTCATCGACCGGAAACACGGGGAATGGTTCGCCGTCCTGGATCGGGCGGGACGCCCGCTGGCCGACTATCCGACGCATGCCGACAGCTGCAAAATCGGCCCGTGGAAATGCTCCTATCACAACGGCCGGTCGTGCCTCGAGGTGCTGCGGCGCGTGCCGCCGCCGGGCTAGGGCGAAATCGGATTCCGGGAAGACGTTGGCCAGCGACGCGACCCGATGAGAGAGATCGGAGGTCGGACTGGTGACGACCGTTGCTGGTTTCCCACTAGGAACGAGGATGGCTGGAGCCGCGGGTGGCGACCACGGTGAGAAAGGCGGCGAGGGCGGGCGGCGGAACCGGCGGTTCTTTCCACCCCACCACCAGCCGGCTTTCGGGCGCCGGTCCGTGAAGCGCGCGAAACGCGACTTCGGGTGGGAGCTGCTGCGCCTCCGAGGGACACATGAAGGTTGCGCCCAGGCCGGAGCGCACGAGACCGATGCCGTTGGCGCGCGGCCACACCTCCTCGGCGATGTGCGGCACGACGCCCGCGCGCGCAAACGCGGCGAGCACGCGGTCATAGAAGCCCGGATTGTGCGTGCGCGGGAAAAGCACGAACGGCGTGGCGGCGAGGTCGCGCAGCCGCAAGGCGGGCCGGGCCGCGAGCGGATGGTCGGCCGGCAGGAGCACGCCGTTTTTCTCCCGCAACAGCAGTCGCGTGTGCAGGCCCGGGGTGGGGGCGTCAGGATGAAAAAACCCGCAGGCCAGTTCGCCGGCTTGCAGGGCCGTCAGCTGGGCGGCGGTGGGGGATTCGTTCAGTTCGACGCGGATGCCGGGAAAGCGTCGGTGGAACTCACGAACGATGCCGGGCAGCACCGTGGCCATCGCCAGCCCCGTGAAAGCCACCCGAACATCGCCGACGCGGCCCTGCGCCAACGCACGCAACTCCGCGGGCACGCCGGCCAGGGCGCGCAGCAGCGGCTCCACCCGTTCGGCGAGCGCGCGGCCGGCAGCGGTCAGCTCCACCCGGCGGCGCGAGCGCACGAAGAGCGGCGCGCCCAGCGCCGTCTCGAGCTGGGCGATCTGGCGGCTCAACGCGGGCTGGGCGATGGCCAGCGCCTCGGCGGCCTTGCGAAAATGGAGCTGGCGCGCCACCTCGCGAAAATAGACGAGGTGCCGCAATTCGAAGTTGTATTGATACTCCCTGGGCATCACCGACGACCAAACAAGTATTTTCCGGCATGGCAAGGATTTGGTAAAGTCGGGACGTTTTGTGACAGAAGGAACGGAATTTGCAGAATGCCGGGCGCGCGGCATGGTTGGCGCCGCCGCCTTTCCTTTTGACCATCCCGCCCGTTCTGTCTCCCATTCAGCCTCTTTCCCCGATGTCCCAATCCCTCTTTCAAAAAGTCTGGGCGGCGCACGCGGTGCGCACGCTGGCCAATGGCCAGACCCAGCTGCTCATCGGCACGCACCTGATCCACGAGGTGACCAGTCCGCAGGCGTTCGGCATGCTCCGGGACCTTGGCGTCAAGGTCCTCATGCCCCACCGCACCTTTGCGACGGTTGATCACATCGTGCCGACGGACCAGTTCGGCGAGCCGTACGCCGATCCGCTGGCCGATGCGATGATCAAGGAGCTGCGCCGCAACTGTGCCGAGTTCGGCATCACCTTTTTTGACCGCGCGACCGGGAAGCAGGGCATCGTCCACATTGTCGGTCCCGAGCAGGGCATCACCCAGCCGGGCACCACCATTGCCTGCGGTGATTCGCACACCAGCACGCACGGCGCGTTCGGCGCCGTCGCCTTCGGCATCGGCACAACCCAGATTCGCGACGTGCTGGCCACCCAGACCATGGCCCTGGGCCGGTTGAAGGTGCGCCGCATTAACGTCAACGGCCGCCTGCGGCCCGGCGTCTACGCGAAAGACGTCATCCTCCACCTCATCCGCAAACTCGGGGTCAACGGCGGCGCCGGCTTCGCCTACGAATATGGCGGCGAGGTGTTCGACCGCTTCTCCCTGGAGGAGCGCATGACCGTGTGCAACATGTCCATCGAGGGCGGGGCGCGCGCGGGCTACGTGAATCCCGATGAAACGACGTTCGCCTATCTCAAGGGGCGGCCTTACGCTCCGTCCGAAGCCCGCTGGGACGCGGCCGTGGCGCGGTGGCGGGCTTTCGCCAGCGATCCGGGCTGCCCCTATGATGATGTCGTCAATTTTCGCGCGGAGGACATCCCGCCCACGGTCACGTGGGGCATCAATCCGGGGCAGGCCGTTGCCATCAACGAGACCATCCCCGATCCCGCGAAAGCCGTGGCCGCCGACGAGAAAGCCTCCATCGAGGAGGCGCTGGCTTACATGAAGCTCGCGCCGGGCGCGCCGATCAAGGGCACCCAGATCGACGTCGCCTTCCTCGGCTCGTGCACGAATGGGCGCCTCTCTGATTTCCAGGAGGTCGCGAAATACCTCCAGGGCCGGCGCGTCGCCCCCGGGGTGAAGGCCATCGCCGTGCCTGGCTCGCAGGGCGTCGGCATGCTCTGCGCCTCGCTGGGCATCGACCGGATCTTCCGCGACGCCGGGTTTGAGTGGCGCGACGCGGGCTGTTCGATGTGCCTCGCCATGAATCCCGACAAACTCGTCGGCGACCAGCTCTGCGCCAGCTCGTCCAACCGCAACTTCAAGGGCCGCCAGGGCAGCCCCACCGGTCGGACCATTCTCATGAGCCCGCTCATGGTGGCCGCGGCCGCGGTGACCGGCCAGGTGGCCGACGCCCGCGAGGTCTTCAGCGTGGCCAAGGCCGGCGACTGACAGCAAAGACGCCAAGGCACAAAGAATTTGTCCAACTCCCTTGGTGTCTTTGTGACTTGGTTGTTCAAATCTACCCAACATGAGTCTCGCGAAAATCACCTCCATCACCGGCCGCGGCGTCCACGTGCCCGGCAACGACATCGACACCGACCGCATCATCCCGGCGCGCTTCATGAAGTGCGTCACCTTCGATGGGCTCGGCGCGTACCTCTTCCACGACGTCCGCAAGAACGCGGACGGCTCCGACCAGGCGCATCCGCTCAACGATCCGCGCTTTCGCGGCGCCAGCATCCTGCTTTCGGGCGCCAATTTTGGCTGCGGCAGTTCGCGGGAACATGCCCCGCAGGCCATGCAAAGACACGGCTTCCGTGCGATTATCGCGGAAAGCTTCGCGGAAATCTTCTTCGGCAACTGCACGACGCTGGGCATTCCCTGCGTCAGCGCCAGCCGCGCTGATATCCAGAAGATCGCGGCCGCCGTGGCGGCCAATCCCGCGGTGGAAATCGTCATCGACGTGGCCGGGGGAGAGATCCGGTTTGCCGGCCAGACCGTGCGGGGGACCGTACGGGACAGCGCCCGGGAAGCCCTCGTCAACGGCCGCTGGGATGCCATTGGGGAGTTGCTTGAGGGGATCGGAGATGTGAAAAAGGTCGCCGCCCGGCTGCCGTATGTGGCAGCCTGACCCTCGCCCCGCTTGCGCCTGGGCGAAAAATAAATGAATCTTTTTCCCCCGCCAAGCGTCTATTCCGAGCATCTCCTCTCATGATCCTTCCTCCAGCCTTTGCCATGATTGAAATCTTCAAGGGGGCCGGGTTGCTCATCTACCCCTTGGGAATCTGCTCCGTCGCCATGGTCTTCATCATTTGCGAACGCACGTACGCCCTGCGCAACAACGTCGTGATGCCGCAGGATTTGGTCGACGCCATCGTCCAGAACAAGCCCTATTCGGGCGGCCGGCATTCCGTGCTGGCGCGGATCCTGGAGTTCGCGGAGCAGATCCAACACGACGAGGACGCGGTGAAGGCCTTCGCCCGCCTGGAGATCAACCGCATGGAACGCGGGATTCCATATCTCGACGTCATCTATGCCGCCGGTCCGCTGCTGGGTCTGACCGGCACGGTCACCGGGTTGCTGCAGGTGTTCTCCCAGATTTCGCCCGAGACGGGCCTG
Source organism: Opitutaceae bacterium (assembly GCA_041479395.1). Classification (GTDB taxonomy): domain Bacteria; phylum Verrucomicrobiota; class Verrucomicrobiia; order Opitutales; family Opitutaceae; genus Fen-1467. The sequence goes on along the minus strand of JBGOXZ010000106.1, from coordinate 636 downwards.
CCGGATCCGGTGGCCTTCACCAAGGGCGTGGCCCTGGCGCTCTCCGCGACCGTCATCGGACTTTCCGTGGCCATCCCGGCGCTGGTCGGGGGTGGCTATTTGCAGCGCAAGGTGGAGAACTACGCGGTGCGGATCGACTCCCTGCTGGAGCGCATCAACAGCCGCCGGACCACGAGCCGGGCGCCCGACCGGGCGCGCGAGCCGGCGGTGGCTTCCTTCCAGTAACCTCCGCTCCGACGGGAATGCTGACCGCTTCGACGATGGCCCTCTACGAAAAACGCCGCAAAAAGCCGGAACTGATGCTGGTGCCGCTCATCGACGTGCTCACCATGCTCATCTTCTTCGCGTTCGTGACCATGCAGTTCAAGTCGATAGCCACGCTCAACATCACGCTGCCCAAGGTCATGACGGCCGGCAAAAACGAGTTCAAAGGCTCGGTGACCATCGCCATCGACAAGGAGGGCCAGATGGCCTTCAACGGCAAACCCGCCACCGAGGAGCAGCTCGAAGGCCTGCTGCGCCAGGTACGCGAAATTGATCGCAACATCCCCGTGCTCATCCAGGCCGACGAGACCACGCCGCTCAAGCGGCTGGCGTTTGTGATGGATGCGTGCCGCAAGACGGGGATGAACAAGT
>JBGOXZ010000105.1:0-8116 GCA_041479395.1 Opitutaceae bacterium | reverse complement strand
GCTTGACTGACCCGCTGCCTCGCGCAGCACCCGGCCGAAGGTTTCGGCTTGGGGCCGGGGCGCACGGAGAGCCGGCGGTTCAGGCACCCCACACTTTGAAATCCTTCAAGATCGAGCCGCCGATGAACTCCCGCAGAATTGAGTTGTCGGGGACCCATTCGGTTTCGATGGGCAGAAACCAATCCAGGAACACCAGCAGGCGCCGGGCTTCGACGGACTCCGGCGTGCCGTGGGCCACCTGGCGCAGGAGCGGCTCGGCCAGCGGACGCAGCACCGAGAGTTCGTAGGCCAGCGCGGAATTGAACATCACATCGGCGTTTTCCTGGTGGGGAAAGATGTGGAGCTTCTCGCCGCGCCGCACCGATTCCCAGCGGTTGATGGTCTGGGCGGCGCTGTAGCCGCGGTCGCGCGCGTCCCGCACGATGCGGCGGATGAGCCGGGTGTCGGTGGTGGAGACGCGGTTGTGGCGATCGAGGTTCAGCTGCGTCAGCGCCGAGGTGTAGATCTTGAACGATTGCGCGGCCACGGTCACGGGAAGGAGGCGCGGGTTCAACCCGTGGATCCCATCCAGGATGATCAATTGACCCGGGCGCAGGCGAAGCACATCGCCCGGTTTTTGCCGGCCTTCCTGGAAGCTGTAGCGCGGCAGCTGCACTTCCTCGCCGGCGAGCAGGCGCTGCAGGTGGTCGGCCAGCTGCGGCAGCTTGAGCGCTTCGATGGTCTCGTAGTCCAGCTGGCCGTGTTCGTCGCGGGGGGTCCGTTCCCGCTCGATGAAGTAGTTGTCCAGCTCCAGCGCAAAGGGCGACAGTCCCAGCGCCAGCAACTGGACGGCGAGGCGGCGGGAGAAGGTGGTCTTGCCCGAGGAAGACGGGCCGGAGATCAGCACCAGCCGCGCCTGCTGCCGGCGGTCGGCGATCTGCCGGGCGATCTCCACGATCGTCTGTTCGTGCAGCGCCTCCGACACGAGAATGATCTCCCGGCTGCGGCCTGCCTGGACGGCATCGTCGAGCGCGCCCACGCTGGAGATCCCCAGTCGCTCCAGCCAGTCGCCATACTGGCGGAACGCGGCGAGCAGCTTGGGGTAATCGACCATCGGCGCGAGCTTGGTCGGCACATGCTGGCGCGGGTAGCGGAGCGCGAACCCGCCGTCCATGCCCACGAGTTCAAACCACTTCAAGTACCCGGTGGAGGGCACCATGAAACCATGATGATAATCGACGTAATCGCCCAGGCGGTAGAGCGTGACCGTGGGCTTGCGGCGGTGCCGCATGAGTTGGGCCTTGTCCAGGTAGTTCCGGCTCTCAAAGTAGGCGATCGCTTCCTCGAGGGGAGCCTCGCGCCCGTCAAACGGCAGATCCCGCGTGACGAGGCGCCGCATTTCCGCTTCCAGGTCCTTCAGCTCGCCGGGGGTGAACGGCGCCCGCCCGCGCACCTCGCAGTAGTAGCCGCCGGAGGCGAGGGAATGGTCGACGAACAGCGAGGCTTGGGAAAACAGACGGGAAAACGCCGCCTCAAGGAGGAAGGTCAGCGACCGGCGGTAGATCCGCGCGCCGTCGGCGTCCGCCATCGTCACCGGCCGGACGCGCGCTTCCATGTCGATGGCGTGGGTCAGCTCTTGCAGTTCCCCGTTGACGATGACGCCGACCAGCGGCGCGGGCAGGTCAGCGGCGATCGGTGCGAGCAGGCTCCCGGCGCTCGCCCCGCGCGGGCCGCGAAGCGTGCGGTCGTCCGGCAGGTGGATTTCAATCAGCTCGCTGCGTTCAACAAAAGGGCTGTCTCGCGCGGGAAGACGCCGAGGGTCGCACAACCGGGCAAGAGGCGCAAGCCGAAGGGGTCATGTTCCTCACGTCCCCGCCGCAGCCCGGGGATGGTTGCAGCCTCCGCCCTGAGTTCACTGAGGGATCTCACTTCATCGGTGATTCCTGTGACGAGAATACACCCGGATGATCGCGGGCGGGCCCGGCATTTCCCGGAGAGCGCGCCGGCCGCCGCCGATCCCAGCGCCTTTGTCATCTAATAGACTACAAACGCCTCGTGTCACCAAACCAGTTGTCACGTAATACGTGACAACGCCATCGCTTCCCCAGAGGGGCAAAAAGAAAGTTTGTCACGTAATAAGTGACAAACGCCTCTGAACGCCGGGCCAGACCTTTGTCACGTAATACGTGACAAGCGGCGCCGCCCCGCCCGTGCACATCTCTCGGAGAGCGCGCCGGCTGCCGCCGATCCCAGCGCCTTTGTCATCTAATAGGCCAGATGACAGCACTCGCCGAACACCCTGCTCTCGGAAAACTGACAAGAGCGTGCAGTGGTTAATCAACGAATGCAGGCAAGCAGTCAGACGTTTTTTCCGAGGGCAGCAGAGCTGCCCTCGATGGCTGTTGAAGGAGAAATACTACGTGTGTCTGTTCGGTTAGTGCTGTCCGCTAAGCCGGAGTCATGCGGTTGAACGTAGGGCCGGACCTTGTGTCCGCGCCGTCTTGCGAGGAAAGGGGCACCGACCAAGGTCGGGCCCTACCCGTACCGATCGGTACGGAACTGCGACGAGGTGAATGCGCGGCCAAAGGCACGAGTCCGGCTAAGTGTTCGGTTAATGGTGTCACTTCGCCTCTCATAGACTACAAACGCCTCGTGCCATCAAACCCGTTGTCACGTAATACGTGACAACGCCATCGCTGTCCCAGAGGGGCAAAGAGAAAGTTTGTCACGTAATAAGTGACAAAGTCCTCGGAAGGCCGGGCTAAACCTTTGTCACGTAATACGTGACAAGCGGCGCCGCCCCGCCCGTGCACATCTCTCGGAGAGCGCGCCGGCCGCCGCCGAACGACCTTGCGTGGACGCGGTGAAGAAAACATTGAATGCTCCTGCCGGCTGGCCTCGTCATGCGCAACCGCAACCCGTTCATCCTCGGCGTCGGGGCGTTTCTCGTCCTGGCCGTCGTCATGGTCTATCACCGCTGTTTCGCGGTGCCGTTTCTTTTCGACGACACGACCGCTGTCGTGGAAAACCCCTCCATCCGCCGGCTCTGGCGGCCCGACCAAGTACTCAATCCGCCGGTCATCGGCGGGCCCGCCACGGGGCGGCCATTGCTCAACCTCACGTTCGCCGTCAACTATGCCGTCGGCGGCTTGAACCCCGCTGGGTACCACACGGTCAACCTCCTCCTCCACGCGCTCAGTGCGCTGGTGCTGTTCGGGCTCGTGCGCCGGACCCTCGCAAAGCCCGGGCTGCAGACGCGCTTTGGCGACGCCGCCCTGCCGCTGGCGGGCATAATCGCGCTGCTGTGGAGTGTGCATCCGCTCGTTTCGGAGCCCGTGGTCTACATCTCCCAGCGCGCCGAGCAACTGGTGAGCCTGCTATTCCTGCTCACGCTTTACTGCCACGCGCGCTCGACCGAATCGCCCGCGCCGCGGCGCTGGCAGGCACTCGCCGTGCTCACCTGCCTGCTCGGCATGGCGAGCAAGGAAGTCATGGTGGCGGCCCCGCTGGTCGTGCTGCTGCATGACCGCGCCTTTGCCGCGGGATCATTCCGCGAAGCGTGGCGGCAGCGCCGGTGGATGTATATCGGCCTCGCCGCCACGTGGGGGCTGCTCGGCGCCCTCATCGCGCCGCAGCGCCAGCGCGGCGGATCGGCCGGACTTGGACTGGGCGTCAGCTCGTTTGATTACCTGCTCACCCAATGCGAAGCGATCGTCCACTACCTGCGGTTGGCATTGTGGCCGCAGCCCCTGGTCTTCGAGTACGGCCGGCCGGTCGTGTCGGCGGTGGCCCCGGTGCTGCCGCAGGCGTTGTTGCTGCTCGCGCTCGGCGGGCTGACGGCGTGGGCGCTGGTGCGGCGGCCCGCGGCGGGTTTTCTTGGGTTCTGCTTCTTTGCCATTCTCGCCCCCTCGTCGAGCGTCGTGCCCATCATCACCCAAACGATGGCCGAGCACCGCATGTATCTCCCGCTCGCCGTCATCATCGTTGCCGCGGTGTGCGGGCTGCACGCGCGGCTGCCGCGCGGGAGCCTTTGGCTCTGGCCCATCCTCGCCCTCCCTCTCGCGTGCGTCACCATGCGCCGCGTCGGCGACTATCAAACCGCGCCCGCCCTCTGGGCGGACACGGTGGCCAAAGTGCCCGAAAACGATCGCGCGCACTTCAATCTCGGGCGAAGCCTCGCGCAGGCCGGGCACCCGGACGAGGCGCTGGCCCCGTTGCGGGAGGCGATCCGCCTCGCGCCGACGGACGCGGCCTACCGGCAGGAGCTGGGCAACGCGCTGCTCGCCCTGGAGCGGACCGCCGACGCAGCGCAGACCTACGCCGAAGCCTTGCGCCTCCACCCGGACAACGCCGACCTGCACTACAGTCTCGGTCTCGCCCTCCGCCAGCTCGGCCAAGACGCCGAGGCCGCGGACCAGTTTGAACGCAGCCTCCAGCTCGATCCCAACCGGGAGGACTGCCAGGAGAAGCTCGCGATGACGCTCGTCGACCTCGGCCGCGCCGCGCAGGCCATCGCGCATTTCGAAGCCGCCCTGCGCCTGAACGGCGACAACCCCGACACGCGTTTCAACCTGGCCCAGGCCCTGCTCGCGCTCAACCGGATCCCGGATGCGATCACCCAGCTTGAACCGGTTGTCGCCGCCCGGCCCGACGACGCCGAGGCGCAGTTTGCGCTGGGTAGCGCGCTCGCCTCGGCCCACCGGTGGTCCGAGGCAGCCGCGCATCTGGAAGCGGCAGTGCGGCTCAAACCCGATCTGCCCGGAGCCCGGGAGCGGCTTGCGCGCGTCCGCCAGATTCTGGCGAGCCCGTCGCCCTAGCGACCGCCGCCGGCCACGCGCCCGCCGCGCGCCCGCCGCGCGGACGCGTTTCAGGAAGCTGCCTTGTTCCGCGGGTGAAACCGCGCGTGCTCGGTGATCCGGCGGTCGGGAGCAACGGCGGTGTAGATCTGCGTGGTGCCGATGTTGGCGTGGCCGAGCATCTCCTGGATGGCGCGCAGGTCCGCGCCCCCGCTCAGCAGATGCGTGGCGAACGAGTGCCGCAGCAGGTGGGGCTTCACCGGCCGGGTGATGCCGGCCAGCTTCGCGTATTTCCTAATCAACACCCAGAGCATCTGCCGCGAGATGGCCGCCCCGCGTTCGCTGAGGAAGAGCTGGCTGCCCGTGCGCGGCTTCACAAAAAATCTGCGGCCGGCGGCGAGGTAGGTGGCAAGGGCGTCGCGCGCCTTGCGGCCGACGGGCACGACGCGCTCCTTCGAGCCTTTGCCGAACACGCGCACGAAGCCGTGGTCGAGGTCGACCTGCTGCAGGGTCAGCCCGGCCAGTTCCGACACCCGCAGGCCGCTCGCGTAAAACAACTCCAGCATGGCCCGGTCGCGCAGCGCGTAGGCATCGCCACCCGAAGGCGCCGCGAGCAGGCGCTCGACTTCGCGAGCGGTCAGCGTGCCGGGAAGCTTGCGCACAAGTTTGGGACCGGCGAGAAGCTCGGTGAAGTCGCGATCGCCGAGCCGCTCGCGCACGCGGTAGCGGGAGAAGGTCCGCAGCGCGGCGAGCTTGCGGGCCAGGCTGCTGACGGCGAATTCGTCCTCGCTCAGGGAGTAGATCCAGTTCGACAGCTGCGCGGGCTCGACCCCCGGCCACCCGCGCACGCCCCGGCGGGCGAGGAAGCGCGCGCATTGCCGCAGATCGCTCTCGTAACCGGAGAGGGTATGACGGGAGAGGCCGCGTTCCAATTCGAGGAAGCCGACGAAACCGTCGATGTCGTTGGCGAACTCAGGCGGCAGCTCGGTCGCGGTTGCGGCGGACACAGGAGCGCCGGCGGGCGGCGTCCGGTCACCCGGCGCGGCCCTGCGGTGCATTTCGCCTGAGAGGGGGCCGCGTTTCATGGACGCACCGTGGCTTCAGTAGCGCCGGCGACGGTATCCGGGCGGCGGGGGCGCGGATTCGCGCACCCGGTAGGTGATGCGCGCCTTCTCGAGATCGTACGGGCTCATCTCCATCTTCACCCGGTCGCCCGCCGCGATCTTGATGAAGTGCTTGCGGAGCTTGCCCGAGATGTGAGCCAGCACGACGTGCCCGTTCGTCAAGGCGACCCTGAACATCGTGCCGGGCAGGACGGTCACGATTTTCCCCTCTACTTCGATCGATTTACCGTCGGACATACAAGGCGCGGGAGATGCTGGAAGACAGTTGGTGCATGCAGATAAGTCGGCTGTTAAAAGACTGTTGTAACTGGGTAACGCTGAACGTAAGTCAAGGCTTTATCCTCGGTCATCCGTCCCGTTCGCCCATATCGTCGGAATTTGTCATTGCGAGGAACTCTGCTGGCCAGCAGAGCGACGAAGCAATCCCGCGGGATCGCGATGACCGGCAAAACACGAGACCTTCGCCCTTTCCCCGAGATGTCCGACGCCGCCCCTCCGCCCGCCGACTGTCCGTTCGAGAAGGTGTTCCCGTCGCAGCTCGTGCGCGACGACGCATTTTACATGTGGCTGGCCTACAACCAGGCGATCGACGCCTGGCGGGAGGACGAGGTGCCGATCGGGGCGGTCATCGAGCTGGGCGGCGAGGTGATTGCGGCGGCGCACAACCAGGTGGCCGGGTCGCGCGATCCGACGGCGCATGCGGAGATCCTGGCCATGACCCAGGCGGCGCGCGCCATCGGCGACTGGCGCCTGAATGCGGCCACGCTTTATGTCACCAAGGAACCCTGCCCCATGTGCTCCGGCGCCACGCTGATGGCGCGGCTCAAGCGCGTGGTCTATGCGGTCGCCGACCCGAAGATGGGCTGCCTCGGCGGCGCGACCGACCTCAACGCGCTGGCGCAGGTGAATCACCATGTCGAGATCACCCGCGGCGTGCTGGAAAGCGAATGCCGCGATCTCTTGCAGGCGTTCTTTCGACTCAAACGATCCGCGGAATTGATGTAGGAGCCTGTTTACAGGCGATCCGCAGCCATCGCTTGCCGGCAAGCTCCGCCACGGATCGGACAAAACCCAGCCGGCAGTTGACGGCTTGGCGCGTCGGTGTAAATTTCCTTCCCATCCACATCAACCTCAATCCCTACTGCCCATGGCCTTCGAACTCCCGAAACTCGACTACGCTTACAATGCCTTGGAGCCGCACATCGACGCGCGCACCATGGAAATCCATCTCACCAAGCACCACCAGGCGTACATCAACAACGCCAACAACGCGCTGAAGGACCAGCCCGCGCTCGCCGCGCTCGAGGTCAACGCGCTCATCGCCGACCTCGCCAAGGTGCCCGAAGCGATTCGCGGAGCGGTGCGCAACAATGGCGGCGGCCACAGCAACCACTCCTTCTTTTGGAAGATCCTCGGCCCGGGCAAGGGCGGCGCGCCCAAGGGCCGGCTCGCCACGGCCATCAGCGGCACCTTTGGCGGATTCGACAAACTCAAGGAAGAGTTCACCAAGGCCGCAGTCGGTCGCTTCGGCAGCGGCTGGGCCTGGCTCGTCGTGACGCCCGAGCAGAAGCTTGCCGTCGGTTCCACCGCCAATCAGGACAGCCCGCACATGGGCAAGGCGGCCGCCGGCATCGAGGGCAAGCCCGTCATCGGCCTCGACGTGTGGGAGCACGCCTACTATCTCAACTATCAGAATCGCCGTCCCGACTACGTCGCCGCGTTCTGGAACGTGGTGAACTGGGACCAAGCCGAGGCGAATTATCAGGCCGCGTTGAAGTAGGCTGGGGCTCGCCAGAAGAAAAGGGCAAGGCTGCCGTCGTGCCGCGGCGCGTTAAGGATAACGCGCCCTACCCTCGTGCGCGGGGCAAATGCCGCGTGAAGCGCGGCGCCATGGACTCAGCGGGGGTGATGCGATTGACCAAGGGCGAACCCGACCTCCGGGCGGGTTTTTCTTCTCTGGGCGCGAGGCAGCCCGCATGGTCTCCGTCGCCAGGGTTCGGGAGCCCAAGGAGCGGCGCGTTAAGGATAACGCGCCCTACCCTCGTGCGCGGGGCAAATGCCGCGTGAAGCGCGACGCCATGGACTCAGCCGGGGACCTGCGGTCGAGCCTGCAGGGCCGCGCCTTGGCGCGGGCCTTTTCTTCGCGATCGGTGACTGGCGGCGGGAATGAATCTGCCGTGCAACCGCACGCCAGCTCAGTTCTGCATCTTCGCCTTG
>JBGOXZ010000104.1:0-8190 GCA_041479395.1 Opitutaceae bacterium | reverse complement strand
AGCGACACCGCCGGCCAGCGGGAGGTGCTGGCGCAGAAATCGGAAGCCGGCGTCATCGTCGACTTCCGCGACAGGGCGGCGGTGTCCGCCGCCGCCTTGGATGCCCTGCTGGCCAATCGTGCGGCGCTCGCCCGCCGGCAAGCGGCGGCGCGCCGTCTGGCCGAGGAGGTTTACTGCTGGGAGCGGGAGGCTCCGGCATTGCTGTCCGCGGTTGAGGCGGCGCTGGCCCATTCCCTGCCGACGTGAAACGCCTGCTGATCATCTCTCCGCACTGGCCACCCGTTAACGCGCCGGATCACCAACGGGCGCGCATGAGCCTGCCCTATTACCGGAGGTTCGGATGGGAGCCGGTCGTGCTGACCGTGCACCCCGACGATGTCGCCGGCACCCGCGAACCGGAGCTGGAGCAGACCTATCCACCGGACGTGCGGATCGTGCGCTGCCGGGCGCTTCCCCTTCGCTGGACGCGCTGGGTGGGCCTGGGCAACCTTGGAATGAGGGCGTGGTGGTCCCTGCTGCGATCGGGCTCGCGCCTGCTCAAGGGCGAGCACTTCGACCTCGTGCTGTTTTCCAACACCCAATTCGTCACCTTCACCCTTGGGCCGATCTGGCGGCGCCGGTTCGGCGTGCCGTACGTCATCGACCTCCAGGATCCATGGCGCACCGATAGCTATGAGCGCCCGGGCGCACCGCCGCCGCCGGGCGGACGGAAATACCTGCTCGCGCGCTGCCTGGCCTTGTTGTGCGAGGGGCGGACCTACCGTCGCGCGGCTGGATTCATCAGCGTATCGGAGCGTTATCTCTCCAACTTGGCGCGGCGATACCCGTGGTTTCAGAACAAACCGCAGGCAACGATCCGTTTTGGTGTCTCCGCCGCGGATTTCGACTACATCCGCCGTCATCCGCCCGCAGGCGCCCGGCTCGTCCGTCAACCCGGGAAGATTCATCTTCTCTACACGGGAGCGGCCGGTCCCATCCTGCCGCACGCGCTCAACCTGCTGTTTGAGAGTTTCACCCGCTACCGGCAGGCGCATCCCGAGCGCGCCGCCCGGTTCCAATTTCATTTCGTCGGCACCAGCTACGTGGCGCCCGGTCAAGGGACGCCCTCGATCCTTCCGGTGGCGGAGCGATTCGACCTGACCTCCTGCGTGGAGGAGATTCCCCACCGCATCGGGCATCTGGAGAGTCTGGCGCTTCTGCTGCAGGCCGATGCGCTGATCCTGCCCGGTTCGAGCGATCCGGCCTACTCTCCCTCGAAGCTGTATCCTTATTATCTGTCCGGGAAACCCATCCTCGGCATCGTCTTCGAACACAGCCACCTCGAAGGACTGCTCGGTGAGCTCGCGTGCTCCTGGTTGGTGTCATTCTCTCAAGCTGGCGCCAACGATGCCGACTACGCCCGGCTCGGGGCGTTCTTCGATCATGCGCTGGCCGGTTTTCCCGCGGGCGTGCTGCCGTCCCGCAATGAGCCGGCATTCCGCCGGAGCTATCTCGCCGAGCCGCTGACCGAAACCCAGTGCGACTTGTTCGCCGCGGCTCTGGCCCGGAATCCCGCAGGCCGCCACCGGGATTGAGCCGCCTCTCCGCGCCCACCATCCTCTTCCCCACCAGATGACCCGCTGATCGGACCGCTTGCGTCCGTCCCTCTTTCTGGCGTTCGATTTCCGCCATGGCCGCACCGAAGAATCCCTCGATGGAAAATCTGACCTTCCCGCCTGCCGATGAGCGGATGCGGCTGCGATTGTTTCAACAGGCGCTTATCGCCACGGCCGCGTTGCTGGGGGCGTTGTGGTGGACCGCAGTGAACACGCACGACTGGGTCTTCTACCTCGGCATGGCGATCGCCGTGTTGGCCCTGCTGCCGACGCTCGTGTGGACGCGCACGATGGGCCACAATTATCCGATCTTTGAGATCTTCATCGCGACCAATCTCACCTCCTACGGGCTTCCGCTGCTGACCGAACACGATGCGGTGACGCTCTTCGACGAGCAGGTGCGGCAGAATGCCGCGCTGGTCGTGATCGCCTTTCTGGTCGCCGCCAGCATCGCCTATTACGCCACGCGCGCGACCCCACGCTCCACGCCCTTGTGGACCCGGCAGGTGCTGGAGCGTCCGAACAAGCAATGGATGCTGCGCGGCCTCATTCTCTCCACCCTCTACACGCTCGTCGTGCCGTATTTGTATGCGCCGCCCGCTGGCATCGAAGGCATTCTGCGCGCGGTGTTCTTCGGCATCGGCACGAGCTGCACGTTCATCATCTCGATAGCCTGGGGGCTCGGCCGGTTGCAGCGCGGCGAAAAGGTGCTCGCGGTGGCTTGTCTTGCGCTGCAATTCGTTCTGTTGAGCTCGTCGCTCATTCTGCGGGCGGGGACGTCCATTGTTCTCCTCGGGTTCGTGGGCTACTTCTTCGGTTCGCGGCGGATTCCCTACGTGGCCCTCGCCATCACGCTGCCGGTTCTGGCGGTGCTCAACATCGGCAAGTACGACCTTCGCAAAAAATACTGGACACCGGACGCCCAATACCAGCCGGCGCTGAGCGAGCTTCCGGCGTTCTACGCGGAGTGGTTCGAGGCGGGCCTGCGGCCCAAGGTCCAGACCGACACCAAGGCGAGCAAGCTTCTGCTCGAGCGCAACTCGTTGCTGCAAATGCTCTGTCTCGTCGTTGACCGCACCCCGGACTACCAACCGCATCTTTACGGCGAGACCTACAAACAGATCCCCGGCCAGTTCGTGCCGCGCATCTTCTGGCCGGAAAAGCCGCGCGGTCATATCAGCACCTACACGCTCAGCATCTACTACGGCCTGCAAAACGAGGAGGCGACCCATGAAACCACCATCGCCTTCGGCTTCCTGCCGGAAGCCTACGCCAATTTCGGCTACTGGGGTGCGCTGGGTCTCGGCGTGGTGTTCGGCTTCTGCTTTCGGAAGATCACCCTGTGGTCGGTGCGGAGCCCGATCTTCTCCTATGCCGGCCTGATGTTGATTCTCCTCACCGCCTGGAGTTTTCAGACCGAGCTGACCCTGAGCGGATGGCTCGCCTCGCTCTTTCAGGGTTCGATTTCGATCTTTGCCTTCGTCCTTGTCTTTCGCCGATTCCAGGAAGTCTCCGGGTGACGCGGCGGCGGGCCGGCTCGCCGTGGTGTTGACGCATCCCACGCAATACTACAGCCCGTGGTTTCGCTGGCTGCGCACCCACACGGCGCTCGCGTTCCGGGTGTTCTATCTCTGGGATTTCGGCGTGGCCGCCCGGCGGGATCCGCAGTTTGGCGTGACGTTTGCCTGGGATGTCGACCTCCTGGAAGGCTACGAGTCCGAGTTCGTCCCCAATCGCGCGGCCCGGGCGGGCACCGAGCGGTTCTGGGGCATGCGCAACCCCGCGCTGCCCGGACGCCTCGCGGCGTGGAAGCCCGATGCCATCCTCCTCTTCGGTTATTACTACGCCACGCATCTGCGGACGGTCGCGTGGGGCCGGCGGCATGGCGTGCCGCTGGTCTTCCGCGGCGATTCCCACCTGTTGGGCCAGGTTCGGCCTTCGCTACTCAAACGCCTGTCCTTGCGCGCCCTCTATCGGCAGTTCGCCGCCATCACCTATGTCGGCGCCGCCAACCGCGCCTATTTCGAAATCTTCGGGGTGCCGGCCGAGCGGCTGCATTTCGCGCCACATGCGGTCAACCACGAACATTTCGACCCACACCTGCCCGCCCATCAGGAGGCCGCCGGCCGTCTGCGCGCCGATCTCGGTCTCGCCCCCGAACGGCGCGTCGTGCTCTTTGCGGGCAAGTTTCTGCCGCGCAAGCAACCCCGCGCGCTGCTGGAGGCCTTTCTTTCCGTCCCGCGCCCCGACGCCACGCTTCTGTTCGTCGGCGACGGCGAGGAGAAATCCGCCCTGCAGGCGCGCGCCGCGCAGGTCCCGGCCGCCGACGTGCGCTTCCTGCCGTTCGCCAATCAGAGCGAGATGCCGGCGCGCCATCTGCTCGCCGATCTCTTTGTGCTGCCCTCCCGCGGCCACTCCGAAACCTGGGGATTGGCGGTCAACGAAGCCATGCACATGGGCCGACCGTGCCTCGTGAGCGATGTCGTGGGCTGCCAGCGCGACCTGGTGACGGACGGCGATACCGGCTGGGTTTTCCGCGCCGCCGACCCCGCGCATCTGGCCGCGAAACTCAACGAGGCGCTCGACGCGCTCCGCCGCGATGCCGCCGGCTTCCGGAACCGTGCCGCCGCGCGCATCGCCGGCTACACTTATGCGCAGGCGACGGAAGGACTGCGACGCGCACTCGCGGCCGCCCGGCGTCCGCGCTGAAACCATGAAGATCAACATTGCCATGGGTTTCTTCCTGCCGGTGCCTCCCGTCGCGGGCGGCGCCATGGAAAAAGCCTGGTTCCGCCTCGGCCGCGAGTTTGCCGCCGCCGGGCACGCGGTCATGCTGCTATCGCGCTGCTGGCCCGGCTTCCCGGTGCGCGAGACGATCGACGGCGTCGCGATGATCCGCGCGCCCGGTTTCAACCACACGCGCCGGCTGGCGTTCAATCTCCTGCTCGACGGTCTCTGGGGGCTGCGCCTGCTCCGCCATCTGCCGGCGGCCGACATCACCGCCTGCAACAACGTTTCGCTGCCCATCCATCTGCCGTGGCTGCGGCCGCGGGCCGGGCGCGTCGTGGTCGTGCTCGGGCGCATGCCCAAAGGGCAGATTCGCTTCTACCGCCGCGCCGCGCGCCTGGTGGCCACCAGCGACGCCGTCGCCGCCCGCGTGGCCCGCGAGTGCCCGGCCCTCGCGCCGCGCACGCGCGTTTTTCCCAATCCCATCGACTGGGAACTGCACGCGCGTTCCGCTGCGCAGCGAGGCGAACCGGTGATGATCGGCTTCGTCGGCCGGCTGCATCCGGAGAAAGGCCTCGAACTTCTCCTCCGCGCGGCCGCGCGGCTCGCGGCCGAACCCGGGCTGCCGCGTTGGCGCGTGGTGTTGCGCGGCCCCAGCGACGTCCGGCGCGGCGGCGGCGGCGAGACCTACGTGCAATGGCTGCAAGGCGAGTTTGGCCCCAAACTGGGCGAACGCCTGACGTGGGAGCCGCCGGTCTTTGATGAGGCGATCCTCGCACGTTGCTACGGCACCCTGGACATCTTCTGTTATCCGAGTCTCGCGGCCCAAGGCGAAGGCTTGAGCGTGGCGCCGCTCGAGGCGATGGCCGCCGGGGCGGTGCCGGTGCTCTCCCGGCTCGACTGCTACCGCGACATGCTGCGCGAGGGCACCAATGGATTCACGTTCGATCACACCGCACCGGCGGCCGACGCCGGCCTCGCCGCCGTGCTCGCGCTTCTGATCCGGGACGCCAGCCTGCGCCGCGCCGCCGCGGCCCAGGCTCAGGCCGAGGCGCGCCGGTTTGACTATGCGGTGGTCGCCCGCGCCCTGCTCGAGGACTTTGCGCAATTGACCCGCTAAACCCGCCGCCGATATCCTCTTCCCGCCTTGCCCGACGCCGAACCACCCTATCTTGGCCGCAATTGCGTGACGCCCTATCCCCGGCGCGAGGTGCTGCTGGGTTGGGTGTGGGCGCTGGTGCAGGCCACGCTCTTCCGCTGGAGTCCGCGGCCCTGGCATTGGTGGCGGGCGTGGCTGCTCAAGGTGTTCGGGGCCGACATCCCCGCGCCCGGCCGCGTCGTGGTGTTTCCGTCCGCGCGCGTCTATGCCCCCTGGCGGCTCACGCTGGCGCCGCGCGCCATGGTGGGTCGGCACGTGAATCTCTACAACCTCGCCCGCATCACGCTGGGTTACGGCGCGAACCTCAGCCAGTACTGTCATCTCTGCGCCGGCACGCACGATTACCGCCGCTGGGACATGCCGCTGGTCATCCGGCCGATCACGATCGGCGCCAACGCGTGGCTCGGCGCCGACGTGTTCGTCGGGCCGGGTGTGACCGTGGGCGAATTGTGCGTCGTCGGCGCGCGCTCGGTGGTGATCAAGGATCTCCCGCCCCGGATGGTCTGCGCCGGACATCCCTGCCGGCCTCTCAAGGAGCGGCCCCCGCCGGGTTGAACCGCTCCAATCTGCCGGCGCCGCGATCGCATGGCACCCACCGACGCATTCTGTGACCGTGGCACTCGTCCGGACGTGGTGGTGAACTCCGCATGAAGATCTGCCAGATTGTCCCCAGCCTCGAGGAGCAGCACGGCGGTCCGAGCAAATCCGTGCAGCGGCTGGCGGCGGCCCTGAGCCGGCTCGGGCACGACGTCGATCTGCTCGCCACCCGGCCGGGTGCTGAAACGGTGGCGGTGGACGATGGCCGGCTGCATGTCCGGCAATTCCGCCGCGGCTTCCCGGAGTTTCTCTGCGCCTCCGCCGGCCTGCAGGACCATCTCCGCCGGCACGCCTACGACCGCCTCCATCACCACGCGCTGTGGCTGCGCACGCTTCATTATGCCCGCCAGGCCGCGCGGGCGACCGGTGCGCCCCTGGTGATCGCGCCGCGCGGCATGTTCAGCGACTGGTCGTGGCGCCACCGGCGTTGGAAGAAACGGCTCGCCGCCCGGTTGGTGCATCCCGGCGCCTTCGCCCAAGCGAGCGGCTGGCATGCCACCAGCGCCGCCGAGGCCGATGACATCCGCCGCCGCGGCTTTCCCCAGCCCATCTGCGTGGCGCCGAACGGTGTCGAGGCTCCGGCCGCGGAGGAGTTGACCCACGCGCACGAGGTCTGGTCGCAACTCTGTCCCGCCGTGACCACGCGGCCCGTGGCCCTGTTCTATTCGCGCTTTCACCGCAAGAAACGGCTGCTCGAACTCATCGATCTCTGGATCGATGCCGCGCCCAGGGAGTGGCTGCTGCTCGTCGCCGGCATTCCCCAGGAATACACCGTGGCGAGCCTTGCCGCCTATGTGCAGCGGCATTCCGCCCAGGATCGCATTGCGGTCTTTGACGGCAGTGACCGGCCCCCGCCCTACGGCGTGGCGTCGCTGTTCCTGCTGCCATCCCACACCGAGAATTTTGGCCTCGTGGTTGCCGAAGCGATGGCGTGGGGCGTGCCCGTGCTGGTCACCGACACCACGCCGTGGGCGGATGTCCCGCTGCAAAACGCCGGCTGGTGCGTGCCGTGGGAGGATTACCGCGAGGCGCTGCGGCGGGCATTGACCGAATCGGCCGACCGGCTCGAGCAGCGGGGGGCCCGGGCCCGCGACTGGGTGCTCGCCCGCTATTCCTGGGAGCAGGCGGCACGCCCGCTCGCGGAATTCTACAGCCGGCTGGAGAACCCGACCGCATGACGCCACCGCTTGATGCTCCGTTGACTCCCCGCTTCGCCGGACCCGCCGCGCAGCCCGGCCCGGGGGCGGACGAGCGACCCCGCCGCCTCGAGGTGCTCACGCTGATCCACCTTGCCGGCCTGATGGTCTTCACCGCCTGGGATTTCGGCGGCGAGACTGACCTTGCCCGCCTCGTCATCCGCTGGTGGGGCAGCCTGGCCGTTCCGATCATGGTGTACGCCTGTCTGCGCCGGCTGCGGCGCCGGGACGGACTGCCTTCGGCGCTGCACTGGCTCTGGCCCCTGCTGTTCTTCGATGTGCTGGTTCTGGCCAGCCTGCTCAATCCCAGCTTTTCGCACGCCTTCGTGGGCGGCACCCACGCGCTGGTGCACAACGGCTCCCGGGCGGGCTGGCCCAGCACCGCGCTGCCTGCCGTGTCATTGCACGCGCTGTGGGAATTCAACGCGATCTATCTGAGCTGCTTCAACCTGGCACTGGCGGTGGTTCACCGGCGGGTGCTGCGCGTTCTGCTCTTCTTCGTCACGATCAACGCCCTGGCGCTGGCGGTCATGGGCACCTTTCAGAAACTGGCGCGCGCGCCGGGCCTCTACTTTGGACTGCAGCCCTCGCCCAACGAAACCTTCTTCGCCACCTTCATCTACCACAACCACTGGGGCGCGTTCGGCCTGCTTTCCACGGCGGCCGCCCTCGGTCTGGTGTTCCACCATGCCCGCCGGCTCAACCACGCGCGACGGCGGCACTCGCCCGCGCTGTTCGGCCTGGTCGCCACGCTCCTGATGGCCGCCTCCGTGCCGCTGAGCGCCTCGCGTTCCTGCACGGTGCTGGTGCTGGCGCTCCTGGCGGGCGCGCTGGTGCACTGGCTGTGGCGCCTCCGCCGCCGGCGCCAGGTGAGCGGCGGCTCCTTCGCGGCGCCCACCATGCTGGCCGTGGTGGT
>JBGOXZ010000103.1:0-8197 GCA_041479395.1 Opitutaceae bacterium | reverse complement strand
GGTGCCTCCGACTGATCCAAGCCTCTGAACGCGCCCTTGCTGACAAGTTATTCACAGAGTTTTTCAGGGACGTTTTCAGAGCGAAATCAGCGCTTTTTCACGACCGAGTCGCGAGCCACTTTCTGTTTGTGCAGGTGGTCTAGGGTGGCGTGAAGCCCGCGGCTTTCCCGTCGCTGCAGGGCGCACGCGACAATCAGCTCAGCAACCTGCACGAGATTGCGAAGCTCCAGCAGGCGCGGCTCCACGGAAAAGTTCCAGTAGTAGTCGTGGATTTCCTTTTTGAGATTGGCGATGCGGGCGCGGGCGCGTTCGAGGCGCCGGGTGGTGCGCATGATGCCGACGTAGTCCCACATGGCCCGACGGAGTTCGTCCCAGTTGTGTGCGACCACGACGCGCTCATCTTCCGTCCCTCCGCCGAGATCGACCCATGGCGGGACGCTGACCGCCGCATGTTTCACCGCGCGCAGATAGCCGTCGACCGCTTCCGCACCGCGGTGCGCCATGACGACGGCTTCGAGGAGCGAGTTGCTCGCGAGCCGATTGGCGCCATGGAGTCCGGTGCAGGCCACTTCGCCGCAAGCGTAAAGCCCGGACAGCGATGTCTCGGCCGCCAGTGTGGTGGCCACCCCACCACAGACGTAATGGGCCGCGGGCACGACGGGAATCATGTCCCGGGCCATGTCGAGACCGAGTCTGCGGCAGGTCTGGTAGATTTGCGGAAAGCGTTCGCGCAGGAACGCCTCGGATCGATGCGTGATGTCGAGCCAGACGTGCGGCGCGCCTGACCGCTTCATCTCGCTGTCAATGGCGCGCGCCACCACATCGCGCGCCGCAAGATCAGCCATGGGATGGTAATCCGGCATGAATGCGCCGCCCTGCAGGTTGCGCAGGACAGCGCCCTCGCCGCGCACGGCCTCGCTGATGAGGAAGCGGTCGTTGGTGGTCGAATAGAGCGTCGTGGGGTGAAACTGAATGAACTCCATGTCGCGCACCTCGACGCCCGCCCGGTAGGCCATGGCGATGCCGTCACCCGTGGCGATATCCGGATTGGTCGTGTAAAGATAGACCTGCCCCACCCCGCCGGTGGCAAGCATGACCACCGGCGCCACGAACGTTTTCACGCGGCCGCTCTGCACATCAAGAACGTAGAGGCCGACCACGTGGTTGGGCTGTTTCAGACCACGGGTCCTGCGTTTTGAGTTTTGCGTCTCGGCTTTTCCCGCGCGGGGCAGTCGGTCGGACGTGATAACATCGACGGCGAAATAGTGCTCGAAAAGCGTGATGCGGGGCGCCCGCGCGACGGTCTGCAGGAGCGCCTCCTCGATCGCCTTTCCCGTCATGTCCTTGACGTGCAGGATCCGACGCTGTGAGTGGCCGCCTTCGCGCCCGAGGTCGTAATTCCCCGTACGGTCGCGGGAAAACCGAAGACCGAGGTCGATCAATTCCTGCACGCGAGCCGGCCCGTCGCGCACGATCTCCCGGACCACCTGTTCGTCGCAAAGGCCGTCACCCGCCACCAGCGTGTCATGCACGTGACTTTCAAGGTCGTCCGTCTTCGACAAGACCACGGCGATGCCACCTTGCGCCCGGTTGGTGTTTGATTCGGCGCTGGTTTTCTTAGTCAGGACAGCGACGCGCCAACCGCGCCGGGCCACCTTCAGCGCGAAGCTCAGACCGGCGATGCCGCTGCCGACGACAAGCACATCAAAATTGCGAGGCATGGAGCCGAGGGAAGAATAAAGATCGAAGGCAGCGGATGGCAATCCACCGGAGCATCCGCGCCGCCTATCGTCTCGCTTCTTCCCGCTTTCTTCTCCCTTCGCCTACAACAACATATTGTCAATCAGCCGCACCTCGTCGACCCAGGCGGCGATGGCCATCATGGCCTTGCCCGGCAGAACCTCGCGCACGGCCTCCATGGTGCAGCGGTCCACGACCGACGCGTAGATGACCCGCACGCGGCGGCGGGTGGCCATGAGGTGCGTGGCCTCCGCCACCAAGCGGTCGACGTTGTGCACGCCATGCTCGACCATCTCCTTCGCCCGCATCAACGCCTGGGAGATGACGAGCGCATCCTCGCGCTGGCTCGGGCTGAGATAGCGGTTGCGCGAACTCACCGCGAGGCCGTCGGGTTCGCGCACGGTCGGAGCGGTCACAATGTCGATGCAGAAGTGCAGATCGTTGACCATCTTCTTGATCACCGCCACCTGTTGCGCGTCCTTCTGGCCGAAAACCGCGATGTCGGGCCGGACGATGTTGAAGAGCTTGGCGATGATCGTCGTGACGCCCCGGAAATGGGTCGGTCGCGAGATGCCACACAGGGGTTTCGCGATCAGCTCTTCGGTGACGTAGGTCGAGTAGCCCCGCGGATAGATTTCCTCAACCGTCGGGGCAAAGACGAGGTCGGCCCCCGCTTTTTCGCACAGTTCGAGGTCGCGCGGCAGGTCGCGCGGGTAGTTTGCGTAGTCCTCGTTGGCGCCGAACTGCGCGGGGTTGACAAAGATCGATACCACCACCGTGTCGGCGCGCTCCTTGGCCAGCCGGATCAGACTGAGGTGTCCTTCGTGCAGCGCGCCCATCGTCGGCACGAGGCCGATCAGCCGGTCCTTTGACCGCAGGTTGACCGCGGTGGACTGCATGTCGAAGACAGATGCGATCACTTGCATAACAGGAGACTCCGCGCGCATACCCGCGCAGGGGCGGGAAAGACCGGGCTTGAACTATCCCGGCGCGGGCAACTTTAATCAAGTCCTTTGCTCAAACTGCCCGGCCGGCCTTTGCTTTGCCACGCACCTCTTCCTTGACATCGTCCTCAAGCACATGATCCGCATCAACGAAAACTACACCAAGCTCAAGGCGTCGTACCTGTTCGCCGACATCGCCCGCCGCGTGGCCGACTTCCAGCAGGCCAACCCCGGTCGATCCATCATCCGCCTCGGCATCGGCGACGTCACCGAGCCACTGCCGCCCGTGTGCATCGCGGCGCTCCACTCCGCCGCCGACGAGATGGCGCGGCGCGAGACCTTCAAGGGCTACGGCCCCGACCAGGGTTACGCCTTCCTCCGCGAGGCCATCGCGCAGCATGATTATCAGGCCCGCGGCTGCCGGATCGAGCCCGACGAGATCTTCATTTCCGACGGCGCCAAGTGCGACTGCGGCAACCTCCAGGAACTCTTCGCCACCGACATCCGTGTCGCCATTCCCGATCCCGTTTATCCGGTCTACCTCGATACCAACGTGATGGCGGGCCGCACCGGCCACGACCGCGACGGTCGCTACGAGAACATCGTCTACCTCGAGTCGACGCCCGCCAACGGCTATGTGCCCGCCCTGCCCGCGCAACCCGTCGACCTGATCTATCTTTGCTTTCCCAACAATCCCACGGGTGCCGTCGCCACGCGCGCCCAGCTCACCACGTGGGTCGAGTACGCGAAGCGCCACCGCGCCGTCATCCTCTTTGACTCCGCCTACGAGACGTTCATTCGCGATCCGCAGCTGCCTCATTCCATCTATGAGATCGACGGCGCGCGCGAAGTGGCCATCGAGGTGCGCAGCTTCTCCAAGACCGCTGGTTTCACCGGCACGCGCTGCGCCTACACCGTCGTGCCCAAGACCCTGGTCGGCTACGACAGCGCCGGCGCCGCCCATCCGCTTCACGGCCTGTGGTACCGCCGCCAGTCCACCAAGTTCAACGGCGTCGCCTACCCCGTCCAGCGCGCCGCCGCGGCCATCTACACCGAGGAGGGCCGGAAACAGACGCGCGACCTCGCCGACTTCTACCTTGGCAACGCGAAGCTCATCCGCGACGCCGTGACGCGCCTGGGCTTTCCGTGCGCCGGGGGCGAAAACGCCCCTTATCTTTGGGTCAACGTGGGCCGCGACTCGTGGCAATTCTTCGATCTGCTGTTGAGCAAGGCCGGCGTCGTCGTCACACCCGGCGCGGGCTTCGGCCGGTGCGGCGAGGGCCACGTGCGCATCAGCGCGTTCAACCGCCGCGAGAATGTTGCCGCCGCCCTTGAGCGCATCGCCGCCGCGCTGAAGTAAACCCCGGCGAACCCCGCGGGAATGGCAGATCGCCCGGGCCCCGGCAATCTGGCCACGGCGGCCGCCCCCCGCGGATGGCAGGCTCAACCTATTTTGCCGGCTCTCTCGGCAGGGCCGCGGCAATGTCCCGGCTCAATCCAGCCAGCGCCTCGCTCAGCTTCGCGGCCAGCTGTCCGTGATCGTGGCCATCCCAGCGCAGTCCCGACGCGGTGAAACTCCCCTCGGCCACCGTCGCCCCGGATCCGTCGGGAACCGTGATCCGCCACATGGCGGCGAACCGCACGTCGCCGTCCGCCGTGCCTTCGCAGGCGGTCACGCGCACCCCGATTTCGAAGTCCCGCTGTTCATCGGCCCGGAAGGGCTGGGTGGAGCTCCGCGCCACATTCCCGAACGATTGCAGGTTCTCGGCCAACACGCGCGCGATGCCTTGGTCGAGCGGTTCGCCCCAGCGGGCGAAATCGAGAAACGCGACTTCATTGGCGTGAGAGCGGATGGCAAGCGACCTCGTATGGAGGTAGGCCGCCAAATCGACCGCGCGCACCCCCACCACCCAGCGTTTCACCGCGGCCGGCGCGGTCGCTTCGGGGCGGATTTCGGTCGAAGTCAGGAGAAAATAGCGCGTCGCATCCGGCTGCGCCTGGGGCAGCGGAAGGGAGCAGGCCGTCAGAAAACAGAGGACAGCGGACAGAAGCCACAGACCCGAGGCCGCGGACCATGGTTGCCTGGCTTTCGCTTTTCGCCTTTCGACTTTCGACTTCATGACTTCCTCCGTGTCCTTCGTGCCGTCGTGGTGAAACTGCATCGGCTCACTCCGGCGGTTTGCGACCGGTGATGAGCGCGTTGGGGTTGCGTTCAAGAAAATCGGCCAGCCGCTGCACCGAGGCCGCCGCCTCGCGCAACTGCTCAAAGGTCTTGGTCGCCTCCTCGCCCAGCCCGCCCTGCGCCGCGAGGAATCGCTGCGCGCTGGTGGCCGCGGCGTTGAAGGCGACCAGCGACCTTCGAGCCTCGTCGAGCGTCTTCCGAGCCTCGTCGAGCGTCTGCGCAAGTTTGTCGCTCGTGGGCTGCACCTGTTGGTCCAGTTTCGCGATGAGCCCGCGCAGATCGTCACCGGCGGCGTTGAGGTTGACAAAGGCCTGCTTGATCTCCGGGTCGGCCGCCATCGTCTCCACCGCCTCGGCCGCCTTCGCCCAGCGTTCGCTCAGGCGCGCCGTGTCCACGGCCTGCAGCTTCTGGTTGGCGGTGGTCAGCGTCGCGTTCAGATTGCGCGACAGGCCCGCGAAATCCACGCGCTTCAGGTCGGAGAGAATCTCGGTCAGGCTGGCCTGATACTCGGAGATGGTCGAGGGCACGGCGGGCACCACGATGCGCCGGCCATCGCCCACCTCGACGCCGGGCGGATTCTGCTGCGGATTGTAGAAATCGAGCTCCACGAAGAGCAGGCCGGTGGCGAGGCCGATGACGCCGAGTTGCGCCCGTAGGCCGTGGTCGACCAGCGCCTGCAACGCGGCCCGGTCGGAGACGTCAATGGCCTGGCCCTTGTCATCAATGATCATGTTCCGGCTGAACTCGCACACCACCGCCACCACGGATTTGTTGCTCGCGGCGCTGTAACGGACGTTGAGATCGACCACCCGGCCGACGCGCACGCCGCGCAGTTTCACGGGCGAGCCCAAATCGAGGCCATGGATGGATTCGTCGAAGTAAACCACGAACCGCTGCGGTCTGGAAAAGAAGTTCACGCCGCCGAACGACAGCAACGCGATGAGACCGAGCAGCATTGCGCCAAGCACGAAGAGGCCGACCACCGCGGGACTGATCTTGGTTTTCACGGCAAGGATTTCCTAGGCGGGATGAGACAGCGGGCCCAAATCGACGTGCCACGGTCTGTACGGCCGAGCGCCCATCGCTTCAACAGCTTGTGCATTTTATCCGTCATGTCTAAACTTTCTCTCCGCCTCGGGTCAGAAACTCCCGCACGCGCGGGTCGCCGCTCGTGCCGGCCAAATCCTGCGGCCGACCCTCGGCGATGATGCTCTGGGCGTCGCGGTCGAGCATGATGACGCGGTCGGCCAGGGCATAGATGCTGGCCAGTTCGTGCGACACGATGACCATCGTCGTGCCGAGCGTCTCGCGAATCTGCAGAATGAGGGCGTCCAGCTTCCGCGAAATGACCGGGTCCAGGCCGGCGGACGGCTCGTCAAAGAAGACAATGCGCGGATCGAGCGCCAGCGCCCGCGCGAGACCGGCGCGCTTGCGCATGCCGCCGCTCAACTCGACCGGGAAGTAATCCTCGAACCCAGCGAGCCCCACCTGCGCAAGTTTGAGCGCCACGATCTCGTCGCGCTCGCGCCGGTTGAGCGCGGTGTACTGTTCGAGGGGCAGCGCGACGTTTTCGCGCAGCGTCATGGAACTCCAAAGGGCGGAGTTTTGGTAAAGCACACCGACGGTCTTGAGCAGGTTGCGGCGCGTTGCGACGTCGGCGTTGGTGAAATTCTCGCCATGGTAGCGCACGGCTCCCTGGGCCGGCCGCATCAGCCCGATGAGATGGCGCAGCAGCGTGGTCTTGCCACAGCCGCTGCCGCCGATGATGAAGAACAGCTCACCCTCCCGCACCGCGAACGTAATCCCGCGGAGCACCACCGTGTCGCCATAGCGGCACTCGAGGCCTTCGACCTCGACTGCCGGGGCGGCGGGACCGGGTTCGGGCATCCCGGTTTTCGGCTCAGGGTTCGCGTTCATATGCCCAGCACGTTGAACAGCACCGCAAAAATGGCGTCGGCCACGATCATCAACAGGATGCTCGTGACCACGGCCGACGTGGCCGCGCGGCCCACGCCCGCCGCGCTGCGTTCGGCCTGCAGCCCGCGCAGGCAGCCGGCCACCGCGACCAGCATGCCGAAGACAGTACTCTTGATGAGGCTGACGCTCACGTCGGACAGGTCGATGATGGACTGCGTTTCGATCCAGTAGGCGCTGGGGGGAATCTCGAGCACGCTGGCCGACACGATCATGCCGCCCAGGATGCCGAGGCAGTTGGCATACATGGTGAGCAGCGGTGTCATCAGCGTCAGCGCCAGGAGGCGCGGCATGACGAGAAAATCCACCGGCGGGATGCCGAGCGTCTCCAACGCGTCAATTTCCTCCCCGGCTTTCATGTTGCCGATCTGCGCCGCGAAGGCCGCGCCGGTGCGGCCGGCGATCACGACACCGGTCATCACCGCGCCCATCTCGCGAAACGTGCTCAGGCCGACGATATCGGCGACCCAGATGTCGCCGCCAAACTGGCGCAGGATGATCGCGCCCGTATAAGCCAGCGTCAGGCCGATGAGAAAGCTGCTCAAGCTGACGATGGGCACCGCCATCGCGCCGCACTGCTGCATCTCGGCGAAACAGTCGCGCCAGCGGAACCGCCCCGGCCGCTTGACCAAGCCGATGGCGCTCAGGGTGCACTCGCCGACGAAGCCCGCGAAGTCGCTCGTCTGCCGCCACAGGTCGGTCGCCACCAGTCCCATGCCGGTGAGAAAATCCGGCGCATGGTCGGACGGAACGCGCTTCTCCTGCGCCGCGGTCAACTGCTCCACGAGATGCCGGAGCGTGTCCGTCAGGGCGGTGGTGTCGCAGGCGGCGCCGGCTGCGCGGCACCAGCACTGCGCCTCGTACACAAACCGCACCAGCGAGCTGTCCCACCGTTCCACTGCGTCCATGCGCAGACGCACCGCGCGCGGCCGGCGGTCGCCCAGCACCTTCGACCAGGCCGGAAGCGGTTGGGTGATGCGCCAGGCGCCGCCGAGATTCACCACGAGACGGTCGCCCTCGAGGGTGGCTTCGGCGCGAGCATGCATGGGCACCGCACTCATCGGCAGCACTTTCAACCGTTCCTACCCGCTGCACCAGAATTTTTTCGTGTCATTCCGCCTGATCCGGAGGCAAGCTCTCGCCGGCATGCGCTACCGGACCGTGTTGTTTGATCTCGATGGCACGCTGCTGGATCACCTGCCGGCGATTTACCGCTGCTATGCGCACACGCTCCCGCAACTGGGGTTGCCGGCGCCGACTCGCGAACAGGTCCGGCGCGCCATCGGCGGCGGCTTGGAGAACGCCATGCGCCGTTTCGTGCGCGAGGCCGATGTGCCCCGGGCGCTGCGGATTTACC
>JBGOXZ010000102.1:0-8279 GCA_041479395.1 Opitutaceae bacterium | reverse complement strand
CGGGCGCCCGCTTTCGACACCATCCGGCTCCATGCGTTCACTGGTTGATCAAGTGGTCATCATCACCGGGGCGTCGTCGGGGATCGGCGAGGCCGCCGCGCGGCGGCTGGCCCGCGCCGGCGCGAAGCTGGTCATCGCCGCCCGGCGGGCGGACCGGCTGGAGGCGCTGGCGCGCGAACTCGATTCTTCCGGCCAGCGCGTCTTGGTGGTGGCCGCTGATGTGACGGACGACCCCGGCCGGCGCCGTCTGGTGGGCGAAGCGCTCAAGAAATACGGCCGCATCGATGCGCTGGTGAACAACGCCGGCTATGGCACGCGCGGCCCGGTCGAGCTGGTGCCGGTGGAGCTCATCCGCCGCAACTTCGAGACAAACCTGTTCGCGCTCATCGCGCTCACGCAGCTCGTGGTGCCGCACTTGCGCGCGCGCGGTTCGGGCCGGATCGTCAACATCGGCTCGGTCGCGGGGCGCATCGCGCGGCCGCTGTCCTCCGTCTACGATTCCACCAAGCATGCCCTTGAGGCCATCACCGACGGTCTGCGGGGCGAACTCAAGCCGTTCGGCGTCGACGTGGTGCTCATCCGGCCGGGTTTCATCCGCACCGAGTTTAGCGACGCGGCGAACAGCGTCTCCGAGCCGGTCATCGAGCAGGCCGGGCCCTACGCGCCGTATTTCGAGGGCTTCCGCGACAACTACCAGCGGTGGCTGTCCTGGGCCGGCCGGCCGGACGACATTGCGCGGCTTATCGAAAAGGCCCTCGCCGCACGCCGGCCCGCTCCGCGCTACGCCGCGCCGGCTCACGCGAAGCTGTTCCTCTTTCTCAAGTGGCTGCTGCCCGCGCGTGCCGTTGATTGGATCGTGCGGCTGCGGAAGAAATGACGCCGGGGTGGGGCGGGAACTGCCCTACCGCTCCCTCAAGAACGTGTGCAGTCCGGCGGCGAGCGTGGGGCCGAAGCCGGGCACGTCCTGGATTGCGGCGGCGGACGCGGCGCGGAGTTTGTCGATGGAGCCGAAGTGTTCCAGGAGGGCCGCGCGGCGCACCGGGCCGAGACCGGGAAAATCATCGAGGATCGATTCGCGGATTTTCCTCGAGCGCAGATCGGCGTTGTAGGTGTTGGCGAAACGGTGGGCCTCGTCGCGCAACCGCTGGAGAAGCTGCAGGCCGGGGTGGGTGAGTGGCAGGTTGAGCGGCGGCCGCTCGTCGGGGAAAACGATCGTCTCGTGCTCCTTCGCCAAGCCGATGAGCGGAGGCGGCGCGAGGTCGAGCGCGAGGAACGCCTTCAGCGCGGCGGCCACCTGGCCGCGCCCGCCGTCGATCACCACGAGGTCGGGGAACGGTCGGACTTCGTCGTACAGCCGCCGGTAGCGGCGGCCCACGACCTCGGTCATGGCGCGGTAGTCGTCGTTGCCGACAAAGCTCTTAATCTGGAAGCGGCGGTACTGGTCCTTGTCGGGCCGCCCGGCGGTGAAATGGACCATCGACGCGACCACAAACGTGCCCGAGATGTGCGAGATGTCGAAACACTCCATGTGCGTCGGCATGCCCGGCAGCCGCAGCGCCCCGGCCAGCAGCTGCAGCGCGACTTCGTCCGTCCGCAGCAATGGCGGGGCGCGCTCGAAGCGGCGCGTCTTGGCGAGGGTCTCCTCCAGCGCGGCCACGATATCGCGCAATTCCGCGGCGCGCTCGAACTCCTGCCGGCCCGCGGCCGACTGCATCTCGGTGCGCAACGCGCCGAGCCACTCCCGGCTCTTGCCCTCGAGGAATTCGCACGCGGCGTCGACCCGGCGGCGGTAATCGGCGGCGGTCACCTCATTGGCGTGACCGTAGAGCTCGGCGCGCACGTCATCGTACAGGCGGTAGAGACCGTCAGCGATTTTTGCCGGGTGGGCGTCGCCGAGCAGGATGCCGAACTGTCGCCGCATCTCCGTCAGCGTCTTCCGCACCAGGCTGCTGTAGGCAAACGGTCCGAAGTAGCGCGAGCGGTCGTCCTTGCGCAGGCGCGTAAGCACGAAACGCGGCAGCTCGGCCTCGAGGTCAACCCGCACGAGCAGGAAGCGCTTGTCGTCGGTGAAATCGGTGTTGTAACGCGGCTTGTACTGCTTGATCAGCCGCCCCTCCAGCAACAGCGCTTCCGGCTCCGATTTCACCTCGATCCAGTCGAAGTCGGCGATCAGGTCCACCAGGGCGCGGATCTTCGGCTGGGCCGTGAAATTCCGCGACGGCTGGAAATAAGACGCGACGCGCTTCTTCAGGCTCTTGGCCTTGCCGACGTAGATGATGCGCCCCAGTCGGTCCTTCATGAGATAGACGCCCGGGCCGTCGGGCAGACGCCGGACCTTTTCCTTGACGGACGGCGGGCGGGCGGAACCCGCCGGTTGATCTCGGGAGGGCGCTGGCATTTTCCTCAAAATACACTAGCGTGGCGGTTCGGAAAGCATCTATGGCGCACAGCGGCACTCCAGCTCCAAATTCCATCACGTCCAGTCCGGGCCCCGTGCGACGCTTTGAGCTGCTGACCCTGGGCGACGAACTGCTCCTGGGGCTCACAGCCAACGCGCATCTCACGTGGATTGGCCAGCAGCTCGGCCGTCATGGCGTGCAACTGGCGCGCAACGTGACCGTGACCGACGAGGCGGCGGCCATCGTCGCCGAATTGCGCGGGAGCTGGGCGCGCGCCGATGTGGTCATCACGACCGGCGGGCTTGGTCCGACCTGCGACGATCGGACGCGCGAGGCTGTGGCCGAGGTGCTCGGCCAGAAACTGGTGTTCGATCCCGCCATCAAGGAGGCCATCGCCGACCGCTTTGCGCGCCTCGGCCGCAAGATGACGCCCAACAATCTCAAGCAGGCGTACCGCTTCGAGCGCGGCGAGGTGCTGCCCAATGCCAACGGCACCGCCCCCGGACTCTGGGTGGAGCGGGACGGCAAGGTGCTCGTCATGCTGCCCGGTCCGCCCAACGAGCTGCAGCCGCTGTTCACCGAACAAGTGCTGCCGCGCCTAGCGAAGCTCGGACTCATCGGCGAAGGCGAGGCCTACGTCCAGCTCCGCACCGCGGGCGTCGGCGAATCCGTCCTCGAAATCAAGCTGCAGCCCATCTTTGACCGCGCCGGCGAGGCGCTCAGCGTGGCGTATTGCGCCCACCAGTGGCGCGTTGACGTGCGCCTCAGTTCCCCGACAGGGCGCCTGTCGATGCTGGAACTGCAGGCCATCGCCGATGAATGCACCGCGCTGCTCGGGGAGGATTTCGTCTGCTACGGGCACGACTCCCTGGCCAAGGTCGTCGCGGACCTGTTCCGCGCGCAGGAGAAGACGGTCGCGGTCGCGGAGTCGTGCACCGGCGGACTGCTCGCCAACCTGTTCTCCGACGTCTGCGGCGCCTCCAAGTTTTTTCGGGGGGCCATCGTCTGCTACAGCAACGACGCGAAGATGCAGATCCTTGACGTACCCGAGTGCCTCATCGCGCAGCATGGCGCGGTCAGCGACGAGTGCGCGGTGGCGCTCGCCACGAGCGTGGCCGAGACGCTGGAGGCGGACTACGGGCTCGCCATCACCGGATACGCCGGGCCCACCGGCGGCACCAAGGACAATCCCGTTGGCACGGTCTATCTCGGCCTGCATTCGCCGCAGGGCGTGTGGTCGAAGAAGCTGAATTACGCCGGCCTGCGCACGACAGTAAAGGAGCGCGCCGTCATCGTGGCGCTCGACTGGCTGCGCCGCGAGCTCGTGCGGGCCGCGCGCAACCGCGCCGTGCCTTCCCGCCGGGCGACGTTGATCGGGTAGGGCGCGCGTTTCCGCTCCCGCCGTCGTCGCCAAAGCAACGGTAGCTAAGGCCGTGGGATTTTGGACTTTTTGCGCCCAGACAACGTTCAAACTCTCACGAGTCTGGCTGCGATCGCGCAGTTGATCTTGTAGGGCGGCGCCTTGGCGCGTGCCGCTTTGGTCGTTCCACCTCCGGCCGTCGTAGCCACAGCAACGGTAGCGAAAGTCGTAGGATCTTGGCCTTTCGCACCCAGACATTGTCCAAACTCTCACGAGTTTGGCTGCGATCGCGCAGTTGACCTTGTAGGGCCGCGCCTTGGCGCGTGCCGCTTTGGGCTCACCCCAGCAGGCTCTTCAATGCGGCGAGGTACTTCTCCTGCGTGTGGGCGATGACGTCGGCGGGCAGTCGCGGCGCCGGCGGTTTCTGCTCCCACTGGAGGCCGAGCAGGTAGTCGCGGACGAACTGCTTGTCGTAACTCGGCGGCGACTGATTGACGGCGTAGCTGTCGCGCGGCCAGTAGCGCGACGAGTCGGGCGTGAGGATTTCGTCGATGAGGAAGAGCCGGCCGGCGGCGTCGGTGCCGAACTCGAACTTGGTGTCGGCGAGAATCATGCCCGCCCGGGCGGCGCGGTCGTGGCCGAAACGATAAAGCGCGAGACTCGCGGCTTTCACCTGCGCGTAGAGTGCATCGCCGAGCAGCGCGGCGCCCTGCGTGTCGTTGATTGGCTCGTCGTGCTGGCCTTTCGGCGCCTTCGTGGTCGGCGTGAAGATCGCCTCGGACAGGCGCTCAGCCTGGCGCAGACCGGCGGGAAGCCGGATGCCGCAGACTTCGCCGGTTTTCTGGTAGGAACTCCAGCCGCTGCCGATGAGGTAGCCGCGCACGACGCATTCGATGGGCAGCGGCTTGAGTTTTTTGACAACCATGCTGCGGAGTTGGAGGTCGGGTGAGAGCCGGTGTTTGCCGGCGAGCAGACCGCCTTGGTCCGGCAGGAGATGGTGAGGGATGATGTGCTGGGTCTGCGCGAACCACCACAGGCTCATTTGTGTGAGGACGATGCCCTTGCCGGGAATGCCGTCGGGCAGGATCACGTCGAAGGCGGAGAGGCGGTCGGTGGCGGCGATCAGCAGAGCGTCGCCGAGGTCGAAGATCTCGCGCACCTTGCCGGAGGCGAGCTTGGGGAAAGGGAGGCCTTCGATCTGGGTGACGGCGATCCGGGGAATGGCGCGGGCGATGTCGGCGAAGGTCATGGGAGCGGTCTCACGCAAAGGTGCCAAGCACGCAAAAGACTCTTCCAATCACTGGCAACCAATTCCCTTGGCAACGCCGCGGCTCGGCGCGAAGCTGGCGCCGCAGAAAAGCCTTGCGAGGGTCGGTCGGCACCGTAGGGTGCCCGACTCCGCATTTGGGTCCCCATCGTCTAGCCCGGCCCAGGACACCACCCTTTCACGGTGAGAACCGGGGTTCGAATCCCCGTGGGGACGCCAAACCAACGCAGTTTGTTTGGCGCTGCGCCGCAGTTCGAACCCCGGAGGGGTTTGTGGAGCGAAGCGGAACGGGCCGCTAACGGCGGCGGGCGCAGCCCCGAGCGCAAGCGAGCCAATCCCCGTGGGGACGCCAGCTCGGATTCTCCCGCTTTGATATTCTCCAAGATGCTGAAGAAAGGACTGGTTGCGTTGGTTCCAAATTTCCCATCCAGAAATTCAAGTCCTTTGGGGAGGTACGCCTGCTGAAGACGCTGCCGTTGGGATAAATCGGACTTCAGCCACATCTCTGCAGCGTTGGAAATCATCCGCGGCGAATCGTAGCGCTCACCCCAGACTGTGCCGGCTCCATCGGGAGGGCGGTTGGCCGGTCTGGCGGCGAAACCAACGGGCAAAATAGCTTTGATCCGGCAACCCCACCGTGGCGGCGACGTTGCCGACCTGTACGCCGTGGGAGAGGAGTTCCTTCGCTTTCACGAGGCGTGGCTGCGTTCGCAACTGTCCCAGGGTGAGCCCGGTTTCCCTTTTGACCAGGCGGTTCAAATGATCACGATTATAACCGCTCCGTTGCACGACGTGCAGGAGCGGGGTCGCGGGATCCATTTTCGCCAGCAGGCGATGTATGGCCGGGCCCGTCTTGCCGCCCGACGGGAGTTGCATGCGCTCCAACCAACCCGCCGCGCGAAGCATGGTGATCAGCAGTTGCAGAATCACCGTCGCGCTTTCCCAGCGCAGCACGCCGCTTGCTCCCGCCTGCAGCTTCAGCAGGTGCGCCAGGTGCTGCCGAACCTGCGACAACTCGGAGCGATTCACGCTGCAGACGACCGCGCGATGCAGCCGCGCCCCTCTCAGGCGAAAATCGATCATCAGACACAAGGGCGCCCGGTCGGCCGTACGTTGAAACGCGTGCCATACGCCCGGCGGCACCACGACGAGCGTTCCCGGCTCCACCCGGGCGGCGCCGTCCTTGAACAGCTGCCGTCCCTGCCCACCCAGATAGAGAATGACCTGGCTCCACCGATGGCGGTGAAATTCGATCGAGGCATGCTCAGGCAGATGCCGGTGCAGGGCGAACGTGAAGATCCGCAGGCCGGGCATCCGCACATCGGCTCGACTGATGAGGAGCGAGCGGAAATGGTGCATCTAAAACATAAAGTATGTCGACAATGTGCTAATTGATGGCGAGAAAATCCTCACACAACTGCGGCATTTCTGGCATAAATTAGATTTGTGGCGACATCTCCCCTTTCTGCAGCGGTGGTTTTGGTCACGGGTGCCGGTCGTGGACTCGGCCGTGGCGTGGCACTGCAGTTGGCCGCCGCAGGTTGCTCCGTTGCCATCAACTATGTCGGAAACCGCCCGGCCGCGGAAAGAACGGTCTCCCTTTGTCGGAGGGCGACCATATCGCGGACACAGAAATTCCTTCCGATCCAGGCAGACATCGGCTCCAAAGCCGATCGCTCCCGTCTCGTGGCTGCTACACTCGAGCAGTTCGGCCGTATCGATGCGCTCGTAAACAATGCCGGCATTGCGCCCAAGGTCCGGGCCGACCTCACCGAGGCCACGGAAGAGTCGTTTGACGAGCTTATCAGCATCAACCTGAAGGGTCCGTACTTCCTGACCCAGGCCGTCGCGCGCTACTGGCTCACGGAAAAGCCCAAGCCCCGGCTGCCGGGAGGTTTCAAGGTCATCTTCATCACCTCGGTTTCGGCCGATACCGCGTCGGTCAATCGGGGCGACTATTGCATTTCCAAAGCCGGGCTTTCGATGGCTGCACAGTTGTGGGCTGCGCGGCTCGCCGCAGACACGATTCAAGTCTTCGAGCTCCGCCCCGGCATCATGACCACCGACATGACCGCGAGCGTGAAAGGGAAATACGACAAGCTCATAGCGAAGGGTTTTGTGCCGCAGCACCGCTGGGGCAATGCGGCAGACGTCGGCCTGGCGGCACGCGCGATCATCGCGGGGCACTTCCCGTTTTCGACTGGAGCGGTCATCCCCATCGATGGTGGCCTGCACCTCCGCCGCCTGTGATGGTGACCATGTTTCCTGACTCCCATTCCGTGTTGCTCTGATGATCCGGATCGATACCTCCCTGACTGCCGAAACCCTCCGCGGGGACATTGAGCGCCTCTTTGCGGTCTCCGCCAGGAAGATCTTCGCGCTCCAAAAAGCCTGGGACCCCCGCCAAGGCGCACCGGTCTTCACCGCCGCCGGCCGGTATACCTCGCGCGGCTGGACCGAATGGACCCAGGGCTTTCAGTTTGGCTCCGCGCTGCTGCAGTTTGCGGCCACCGGCGATAAGCGTGCTCTGGCGGTGGGTCGCGCCGCAATACTCGAGCACATGGCCAAACATGTGAGCCACATCGGCGTTCACGATCACGGTTTCAACAACGTCTCCACCTACGCCAACCTCTACCATCTCGCCAGGTCAGGCCGGATCTCCGTGACGAAGGGGGAGATCCGTTTCTATGAACTGGCACTCAAGGTCTCCGGTGCCGTCCAAGCCGCGCGCTGGACCGGACTCCCAGGCCGCCTTGGTTACATCTACTCCTTCAATGGCCCGCATTCGCTCTTTGCCGATACCATCCGCTCGCTTCGGGCCCTGGCATTATCGCACCAGTTGGGCCACGTGCTGCTGGGCGAAGGGGACCAGCAAATCTCCCTCCTCGGTCGCCTCCTGCAGCACGCCGAAACCACCGCGCGCTTCAACATCTACTATGGCCGGGGGCGTGACTGCTATGACGTCCGTGGTCGCGTCGCCCACGAATCGATTTTCAATCTGAACGATGGCTCCTACCGTTGCCCGAGTTCCCAACAGGGGTATTCGCCGTTCACCACCTGGACGCGCGGTCTCGCCTGGATCCTTTGTGGCTACACCGAGCAGCTGGAATTCCTGGAGACGCGGTCGGAGGAAGAGTTCGAACCCTACGGGAGCAAGGCCAAGTTTCTCGCCCGTTTCCTGGAGGCGGCTCGAGCCACCGCCGACTACTATATCGAGCAGACCCCGACGGATGGAGTCCCCTACTGGGACACT
>JBGOXZ010000101.1:0-8422 GCA_041479395.1 Opitutaceae bacterium | reverse complement strand
CTGGGAAATACCCCTGCCCTCTGTGCATGCCACAGCCAAGCAACCAGCAGGGCGGCTGTGATTGCTCGGCGGCAATCCAAGCCGGCAAGCCCGCTGCAATACTATGACTTAGGCATGGCCGCCTTCTGGACGGATGGTGCGACCGGGAGCGGATTCTTCCCGCTGGCGGACGATACGCGCAGGAACTTCAGGCCGATCAGCGTGAGCAGGATGAATAGGTAGATCCGAATGGCCCAAAGGGCGATCCTGACCATGCGGGTGGTTTTAACGCGTGGCATCGGCGAAACTCAGGTTCGGGCGCGGGTCACGAGTCCCCGCATGATGTCATGGTAATGGATGACCCCCAGCAGATGGTCCTTGGCATCCACGATGGGGAGCATCCGGAAATGGTACTTGGCAAACAGCTCTGCCAGATCGTCCCGCATGTCGTCCTGCTGGGCGGAGACTACCGGCGCCACCATCAAGTCGCCCAACGCCGCGTCATCCGCCGCCAGGACGAGGTCGCGCAGGTCCACGACACCGACGAGTTGCTGGTCTTCACCGTTGACGATATAGATGTACGAGACGCTCTCGTGGGTGCGTTTGGATGTGCGGATGGCTTTCAGGATGTCCGCGACTTTGGCCTCCTTGCCAGCCGTCACGAAATCGCCCGTCATCAGTGCCGCAGCGGTGGACTCGCGATCTGAGATGATGGCCTTGATCCGCTCCGCTTGCTCCGCCGGCAGCAAATCCATCATCTTCACCATTTGATCGTGCGGCAGCACCGAAAACAGATCGGCCAGCTGCGCGATCGACATTTCGGAGAGGATCGTCCGGGCCTTCTCGCGACGCACCGTGGCGATGAGCTGCCGCTGCGCGCGCGGCTCGGCCTCGGCCAGCACCTCGGCAGCTTTCTCGGAATCGAGCGCAGAGAAAAAGGCCTGTTGTTCCTTACCGGAAAGCTCCTCCAGCGCGTCGGCGAGATCTTCGCCGGGCAGATCCTTGATTTGCTTGCGTGCAATCGAAAGTGAAACGACGTCCGATCCTGCGGCATCCTCGAGGGACAGCGGCTGAACGTAACGCCAGGAGATGAACTGATCCCTGTTCCACTTCAAACGTCCGAGCCCCCATTTGCGCAGGAACCCGTTAAAGGAGGTGTCCACATGGACGGTGATCATCCTGCCTTTCGAATAGAGGAGCTGGATGTCGTTCACCACCTCCGTACGCCGCCCGTCCATGTCGAGAATAGTGCGGCCCATCAGATGCTCGTTGAGGAGAAGCCAGCCCTTTTGATCGACAAACGGCAGATACGGCGCGCCGCTCTCCGTCGGGATGATGAAAATGGCGTCCTCCTCGATTTTGATCACTTTCTCCCACGGAATGAATTCGTTGGGACGGCCTCTGCCATGCTCGACGTATAGTCCAACCGCGTCCGGGTAGGGTTCGGCGA
This sequence comes from Opitutaceae bacterium, assembly GCA_041479395.1. Lineage (GTDB taxonomy): Bacteria > Verrucomicrobiota > Verrucomicrobiia > Opitutales > Opitutaceae > Fen-1467. The sequence goes on along the minus strand of JBGOXZ010000101.1, from coordinate 6,993 downwards.
GCCGAACCACCAGGTCCGTGAGCTTCCCGATTTTCTTGTCGAATTTCCCGGCACAGATCCGTCGACCGAGCAACTCGGAGAAAAAGAAGAGCTGGTAGGGTTCGTGCGCCGTGGTGGGGGCCGCGGGTTTGCCGGCGGGGTTGGTGATCATGGGCGCCTCCTATGTGCCAAAGCTGAACATGTCGGGGAACAGCACCGAAACGCCGTAGAGCGTGGACACCGTGATGACAAACGCGACGATGCTCCAGTTGGCGAAATTCTGCCAGCGCGTGTTGGTGTGCGCACCCATCAGCTCCTTGTCGTTGAGCAGCAGGATCAGGAACACCAAGGCCGCCGGCAGCAACGTCACCGCGACCACCTGGACAAAGATGGTGATGGTGTTCTGCACCTCCACCGAAGAAATCACGGACACGATGCCCGCCGCCAGCAACATGACTACATATGCGACGTAGAACCAAGGCGCTTCACGGACGCTTTTGTTGAGCGAGTGCGCCCAGCCAAAAACCTCCCCCAACGCCCACGAGGTGCTGAGCGAAATACACAGCGCGCCGAGGAGCCCTGCGTCGAAGAGGCCGATCGCGAAGAGCACCTTGGCCCACTGGCCCCAATGCGTGCCAGCCGGCATCACTGTCGGCATCATCGCCGCCGTTTGCGCCGCCGACTCCACGGTGATCTGGCCGCCCCGATGGTAGAAGAACACTCCGGCTGTCGCGATGATGATGAAGGCTGCGACCAGGCAGGTCGTGAAAGAACCGACAAAGGTGTCGATCTTGCCGTACTTGATGTCACGGATGTCCATGCCCTTGTCCACCACAGCCGACTGTTGAAAGAAGATCTGCCACGGTGTGATCGTTGTGCCGATGTTGGCCATCACCAAGGTAAGCAACGCCACTCCCCCGAGGCCGGTACCCCCGCTGGGCCAGAACCCCTTCCCTACCGCCAGCCAGCCTTCGTGCACATTGCCGGTCTTCATCGCCCAGATTGCCGCCGGTATATAGACCAGATTGAAGAAACAGAAGAACAGGGTGATTTTCTCAAAGGTCCAGTATCGCCCGGTGATCACGATGATCGTCATCAGAATGGTAACGCCAATAAAGGTCACCCACTCGGGAATATTGAAGATCCGCATGGCCTGCGTCATGCCGATATACTCGGTCACAAGCGTCAGCCAGTTGATCACAGCGAGATCGAAAATCGAGAACCAGCCCCAGAACTTGCCGAAACCGTCAAAGATGGCCTCCGCATGGCCGCGTTTGGTGACCGCACCCAGACGCACGGTCATCTCCTGCACGTAATACGCCATTGGCACCAAGATGATGAACGCCCACAGCAGACTGAATCCCGTCTTGGCGCCGGTCTGGGCGTAGGTGGAAATGCCACCGGCATCGTTGTCCGCGACCATGGTGATGATGCCGGGGCCCAGGGCGGCGAGCAGTAGCAAGGTCCGGCGGCGGAATCTCCTGATCGAATGAATGGTCTTGCTGATCCAAAACACGCGCGCCGATGCTTCGCCCCGCAAAATACCGGCGCAAGAAAAAACTCCGGCAACCCCGATGTCGACCAGAGCGCGATTCTGGATCGATCGCAGCGTCGCTTCCCGCTCGCGCATTTGAGTCCGGCACCCATACCGCCGGATCCTCAAATCTGTTCCGGCGGAAGACCCGGATGAATCCCATCTGAATCCGCAATTGATCCAACATAATGCAGAATCGCGTCGGCCCCGGTCGGCCCACAACGATGGTAAATCGAGGCGCACTCGAGGCGGCGATGCCGGAACAATCCAATTGAGGTAGGGCGCGTTATCCTCAACGCGCCGTAATCCATGGCCTCCCCGGGTGGCGGATTAGGGACAATCCGCCCTACCATTTGGTTCCTGATCCCTCAGGCATGATGCGGTTCAACTGAATCGTTCTGGCTTAGAGTTGTGACGAGATCGCGGCGACCTTCCGTGCGGCATTAATCAGCGATGATGCCCCAAGCATCTTCATCGCCTCGCCCTGAGTGGGCCTCTTGGAGCGGGGCTACTTATCAACGCGGCGTAGTCCAACACTCCGCCAGATGGGCGTGCATTCTGCAACATCGCCACCCTCTTGTTCGCTTATTCTGCAATGGTCGGCGACATGACCGAACTGCATGGAATATTTTATCACGTTATTTAATAAGGCCTTATATGATACACGCGCCAACTGGCACCATTCTAGGTGAGAAGGAAGCGTCCTCCGCAAGAAATCCTTCCGGTCATGCACTCCCGTACGTCCTCAACTCGCCCTCGAATCAATCCTGAGGATCCTTCCAGCCCCGAGGTACAGCCCTGCGAGGCCGCCATCGATGCCCGTCTGGTGCGTCGGTTTCTCGCCGGCGACGAATCCGCGTTCACCGAAATCGTAACCCGCTACCGCGGCAGAATCTATGGCCTGACTCTCAATCTCCTCCGCAACGCCGCTGACGCCGAGGAAATCACGCAGGACGCCTTCATCCGCGCCTATCGCGGGCTGGGGCGCTTCCGGGGCGATTCCTCCCTCTCCACCTGGCTCTACCGCATCGCGCTCAACCTCGCCCGCAACCGCTATTGGTATTTTTTCCGCCGCCGCCGGCACAACTGGGTGTCGCTCGAGCGTCCACTCGGTCATGACTCGCAGGCCACGTTCGCCGACGTGGTCGCCGCCCAGGATCACGACCCGGCGCAGGAAACCGTCGCCAGCGAGTTCAGTGCGCTCGTCGCGGCCTGCATGCAACGCCTCGACCACAAGCATCGTGAAATCCTCACCATGCGCAATGTGCGCGATCTCTCCTATGAGCAGATCGCGCAATCGCTCGGAATCAATGTTGGCACGGTGAAGAGCCGCATTGCCCGCGCCCGTGAAAACCTGCGCACCCTCCTGACCGAGTCGCATCCGGAACTGGAGCCGGCGCTTTCCGTGGCCGATTTCTTTCTGCCCTCCCGGGTCGGCTATGGCCCGCCCGCCATCAGCTACGCCTGATCCTGTAATTACGCTGTCAAAAGCCGCCCTGCGGGAACTTCGCCGTCCGCTTCTTGACACACGTGATCAGCCGGCCAACCGCCATGAAAACCTCCCGCCTTTTTCAAAGATTTGCCGCGTGGTTCCGCGCTCATCGCCCGTTGCGCTGGGTGGAAACCATTGTGACCGACTACTCCACGTGGACTCCGTGGTGAGCGGCCGATGACGGCTGCGGCATCAACCCGCCGCGGCCTGCGCCCAAAGCGGATTGGCCCCTGCCGGCCCCCCTTTGCCGCGCCCCGTGTGGCGCGGCTTTTTGTCGTGTGAGCGAGCTTGCCCACCATCGGCGGAATCCCTGCACTTTCCGCCATGTCCGTCGCGCGATGCGTCACTGCTCAAGCTGCCCGTCGTTTTCAACGGCGCGCGCTCCTGCTTGACCAGCCCGCCGCCACGGTCGGCGAAGCCCTCGCCCACCTCGGCTATGTGCAGATCGATCCGGTCAATGTCTGTGGCCGCATGCATGACCTGATCCTTCGCAACCGCGTCGCCGGCTACCGCGAAGGTGACCTGCTGCGTTACCTGTACGGTGACCCCGACGGCCGGCCTCAGGACGCGCCCTCCCGCCCCCACCCCCGTCCCGCGTTCGAACACTATCTCCCCGGCGTGGGTGTCCTGGCCATGCTTCCGCTCGACGCATGGCCGCACCTCCGGGCGCGCATGCTCCATCGTCGCTCGACGCCCGGCGGCTACGCCGGCCGGCTTTCCGCCGCGGAAGAAAGCCTCGCCCGGCGCATTCTCGGCGAGATCGCCGACCGCGGCCCGCTCGGCTCCGACGACATCGCTCACGCCTCGCGTGCCGTCACGGCATGGGGCACGCACGGGCGCATGGCCAAGACGGTGCTCGAAAAGCTCTTCTTTCACGGCCGCGTGCTCATCTGCCGCCGCGACGGTATCCGCCGCGTCTATGACCTGCCGGAGCGCGTGCTCCCGCCCGCAATCCTCCACGCTTCCGAGCCGGCGCCCGACGAAACCGCCCGCTGGCTTCTCCGGGTGCGTTTCCACCAGCGCCGGCTCGCCCCGCTTAAACGTGCTGACCTGCCGCTGGCCGCAGATCATCTGCAGCCTCTCGCGATCGACGGTTGCCCTCCGCTCTACTGCCTGCGTGAAGATGCGCCACTGCTGACCGCCTGTGAGGAGGCCAGCACCGTTTCTCCAGATCCACTTTCCGTGGCGCTGCTCGCCCCGCTCGATCCGCTGATCTACGACCGCCGCGTCACCCGGTGCCTGTGGGACTTCGACTACACTTGGGAGGGCTACACGCCGCCGGCCAGGCGCAAGCGGGGTCACTACGCGCTGCCGGTGCTCGTGGGCATTGAACTGGTCGGCCATGTCAATCCCAAGGCCGACCGCGAGGCGCGCCGCCTTCGCGTGGTATCGCGCTCCGTTCGCCGCGGTTACCGGGTCGCGCCGGCGGTCAGGCAGCTCGCCCAGTTTCTTGGGCTGAGACCATAGCCATGTTGGAGTCGCCGACGCGCGTCGGCGGCTCGAGGCACCCATCGTTCAGCCTGAAGGCCTGCGCTAGAATTTTGCCGCGATGCCGGCGAACCAGCCGGCGCCGAGGGCCGGATAACCGCTCACCTCCTCATAATGTACGTTGAAGAGGTTCTCCCCGCGCACGGTCAGCGTCAGGCGATTGTTCACGGCCCATGCGACGTATACCCGCGCCACGGTGTAGTCCCCGGCGTCAATGGTGGCAAAGGTCAGTGGATCGATGTCCTGGCGCTTCGCCACGTGCAGGATGCCCGCGCCGATGCTGACGCCCGCGCCGAGGTCGCGCCACGCGTCAGCCGACAGCATGTGCCGCGGCCGGCGGAGCAGACGGGCATGCTGCGTCAGATTTTCCGCCTCCAGATAGGTGTAGGCCACCCGCGTCTCCCAGGCACCGGACACGCGGCCCCGTGCGGATAGTTCCAGTCCGCGGGTGCGCGCCTGCTCGACGTTGGCCGTGGTCCCCGGAAACACCGAGAAATCGTACACGATCAAGTCGTGATAATTCGTGTCGAACCACGTGGCGCTGACGGTGCCGCGATGGCGCGGAAGATACACGTCAATCCCGGCATCCCCGCCGCGCGCCCGCTCGGGCCGCAGACGGGGATTTCCCTGGTAGAACGCACTCTGGCCGTAGAGATCGAGCAAGCTGGGCGAGCGGAATGCCGTGCCGTAGCTGGCGCGCAGCTTGACCTTGCCGGGCAGCGGGAGCCACGCGGCGGTTACGCGCCCGGTCGTGGCGCGGCCAAAGGTATCATGATCGTCGCTGCGCAAGCCGGCGGCCAGGAAGACGTTTTCTGCCGGACTCCATTCGTCCTGCGCAAAAAAGGCGACCAGCGTCTGCCGCCGGTCGATGTCGCCGAATCCATCGTTGCGGGTGTGATTGCGCTCGGCCGTCAAGCCGGCCGTCAGTCGGTGCCTCTCGCCGATCGCCAGGGTGTTCTGCCAGTCGAACACACCCCGGCGGTTCTCGACGTGGGTGATTTGTGTGGGTTGGCCGGGCGTCGGGTTTTCCGACACGAAACGCCGGTCCTGCCCGCCCAGAATCACCTTCCCCGACCAGGCCGGCGACACGGTGTACTCTGCGAACAGCGTGCCAAGCTGATTCTGTTCGCGCTCCCGATTATCCGGATCATTGGTAAAGCGATCGCCCGGCGAGCCATAGCGGCCAACAAACCCGCGCCACGTCGCCCCCAGGGTGAGTTGTCCGCTGACCTGCCGGTCGAGGCGCACGGCGTAGCTGGTGCCCGTGAACGCATTGTTTAGTCGCTGGTTCTCGGTGTGGCCGTCGTGCACGGATAGGTTGTAGGCCCAGGCGTCGCGCGCGCCCTGGGCGTCGACGGTCCCCTGCACCGTGCCAAACGAGCCCGCTTCAGCCGCGACCCGCGCCGAGGGGGCGCCTTCGCCTTTGAGCGTCCGCACGGCCACCACGCCGCCCGCGGCCTCGCCGCCGTACAGCGTGCTCTGCGGACCGCGCGCGATTTCAATCGTGTCCAAAGTCGACACGCTCGCGCCGCCCAGGAACACCGCATAGTCGGTGTTCGGGTCGTTCAAGCGCAGCCCGTCCACCAGAAACAACGTCTGGTTGGAATTCGCGCCGCGCAGGAAAAGCGACGTGGCCGCCCCGGCCGCGCCGGTTGCGAAGAGCGGCAGGCCGGAGGTGCCCCCAAGGGCCTCGCGCAGCGAACCGATCTGCCGGCGGGCCAGTTCCTCGCCGGAGATGAAATCGACACTGCTGCCCAGCGCGCTCAAGCGCACGGGGGTGCGGGTCGCCGTGACCACGACTTCGTCGAGCGGCACGGGCTCCGACGTTGCCTGCGCCGTCGCCGGGACGGCCAAAGCCGGCAGCGCCGCCAGGGCGGCTGCCAGCGGAATGATGTTCCGGCGCGCACGGCGCGCCGGGAGACGGGTGTTCATGTCTGCTCCTGTGGGCTGAGCGGGAAGAGCAGAAACGGGGGTATCGGCCGCGGACGGCAGCTTTTTCCCGTCCGCGAACACCCGGCACTTCTACTCTCACCCTTCATTGATGCGATGAAGGTTTCTCGCCAACGCGCGCATCCGCGTCGGCGCAGTGAGCTTCCAGAGCCAGATATTCGGACTCCGCATTTCCCCTCCGGGAATCTCAAATCTGTGATTTGAAATCTCAGAGATCCTCGCCCCTCGCCTTCACCGAGGCTCGCGCCTCAATTGGCTTTGCTTGCCGGGTTCACTCCCGGCAGTCGGGGTCTGTGATGCGATACCGCAGCGCTACTGTGGCCGGTTCTCACGGCCTTCCCTGCGTCTCTGGAACCGATGCAAAGAACCAACCGCGCGATATGAACTGCCCGCCTGGCTCGCGGCAAGCACGATTCGCATGCATTTTTTGGCCGTCGTTGACCAGCCGCTCCCGGCGCGATGACGCATTTCTGGGCGTTGCGTGCCACTCCGGCGATAGCTGCCGGCGTCTCTTCCCGCTTGTAGACAGTGGGCGACCTCGTTGAACTGG
>JBGOXZ010000100.1:0-8445 GCA_041479395.1 Opitutaceae bacterium | reverse complement strand
GCAACTCACCTTCACCCGGCCTTCCAGTGCTTGGCCGATGAGTTCACGCGGATAAACGGCCTGAACCGGGCGGGCGAGCACCGCACGGAATTCCTGCTTCTTGCCGCTCCAAAAGTCCTGCGTCTTCTGCTTCTGCGCCTCGAGGTAAGCCGGCGGCATCTTCGAATGCAGCAATTCGACGCCGTCGGAGAAAAGATGCAGCGCGTATCGCCCCTCCTCCAGCGGCGTCTGCAGTTGGAAGACCAGACTGAAGTCTTCCTCCTTCCCGATCTCCAGGTTCGGCATTTCCGCGAAGGTGACACTGGTGTCGTTTTCCGATCTGAGTTCCAGCACGAAGAAGCAATTCTTCAGCGCGACGTCCGATTTCGCGCGGCCGCGGATGCGCAGCTCGTAGTTCAGGCGGACTCCGGTGCCGATGAACTCGAGGTGATGGGTCTGCACCGTGAATTTCGGAAGGGCGACGAAACCCGGCAGATAAGCCGGCGCCTTCAGGAGCGCGAACTTCCGGCTGTAACTCGCCGTGAGCTTCCCATCCACGTCGATCTCCGGGCGACCGTGACGGATTTCCTTCACCAGCCGGAAACGGCCGTCTTCGTAGGCGACAAAGGCGTTCTGGGCCAAGCTGCGCGGCGCAATCGCCAGAACGCCGATCGCCAGGAGGCGCATAACCGCAAGGCAGTTTTGCACGATGCTTCTCCTAGGATGGAATTCTCCAGAGGCAACGCGGAAAAGATCAAGCCGCCGCGCTGCGGCCATTGCCCCGCCGCGGCCTTCGGCTGATCGGCGGAGGGCCGAGAATGACATGTTGCCATGCCGGGCGCGCGCTTCATCTTTCGGATGCTGCCCATGACGAAGCACCCGGAGCATCCCGAATGGCGGCCCGAGAATGCGGGGCCGGAGTTTGCCGTTCGCATTGTGCCGGCCGGAGCCAAGCCTTCGCCCCGGGTCAAGTCGCCGCACCAGCCGCGCCGCCGGCAGCATTCGCCCGAAGCGTACGCCGAGGGCGTGCTGCGCGGCGACCGGTCGCTGCTCGCGCAGGCCATCACGCTCATCGAAAGCGACGCCCCGGCCCGCATTGATGAGGCGCAGGCCGTGCTCGCGCGCCTGCTGCCGCACACTGGCCGCGCCGTGCGCATCGGCATCACGGGCGTGCCCGGCGCGGGGAAAAGCTCGCTCATCGAGACCTGGGGCACCTCGCTGTGCCGTCAGGGCAGGAAAGTGGCCGTGCTCGCAGTCGACCCGAGCAGCAGCATCAGCCGCGGCAGCATTCTCGGCGACAAGACGCGCATGGAACAGCTGGCGCGCGAGCCCAACGCCTTTATCCGGCCCTCGCCCTCGGGCGGTGCGCTGGGCGGCGTGGCCCGCAAGACGCGCGAGACCATCCTGGTCTGCGACGCGGCGGGCTACGAGATCATCCTGGTGGAGACGGTCGGGGTGGGGCAGAGCGAGATTGCAGTGCGTTCGATGGTGGATTTTCTGCTGCTGCTCACGATCACGGGCGGCGGCGACGACCTGCAGGGCATGAAGCGCGGGTCATTGGAGCTGGCCGACGCGGTGGGCGTGACCAAAGCCGACGGTGCGAACCTCGCGCCGGCGCAGATCACCCAGCGCACGCTGCAGGAATCGCTGCACTATCTGGCTCCGGCGACACCCGGCTGGCCGGCGCGGGCGCTCGCCTGCTCGGCGCGCACCGGCGAGGGCATTCCGGAGCTGTGGAGCACGGTCGAGGAGTTTCTTGAAAGCACGCGGGCCAGCGGCGCGTTCGTGGAGCGGCGCCGGCGGCAGAATCTCGCGTGGGCGCAGACCATGCTGGAGGAGGCGCTGCGCGATCGCTTCTTCCGCCGACCCACCGTGGCGGCGCGCCGCGCGGCGTGGGAACGCGCGATCCTTGACGGCAAAATCCCGGTGACGGCCGCCGTGCGCGAGCTGCTGGCCCTGGCCGGAAAGTGACCAAGAGGCTGCCGGCAGATCCGGTTCCCGCCGGATGGCGCGGCAGCATGGCAGCCATGGGTTGACATGTTCCCGATCCCTTCGCGGCGGTCAGGCGCTGGATTCAGCGCCGTTCGGCTTGGAGTCCGGCGCGAATCATGTTTCCGGGACGCGATTCGTTCAACTGCCCGCGGCCCGCTCCAAGTCCGGGCCGGGCGCGATGGCGGCAAGGGCGGAGCGGGACGGCCGCCCACCCGACGATCACGGCACGGCGACGACCGTGCAGGGAGCCTTCTGTTCGACGTAGCGCGTGACAGGGCTTTTGGTCCGCGTCGCGGCCGGCGCATGGTCATGACGGCCCATGATGATGCAATCGGCCTTGATGGCATCGCCGTACTCGACGATCTCCCGCGCCGGTTCGCCCTCCCGGAGGGTCGTCGACACCTCATAGCCCTCGTCACGCAGATAGCGCTCGAGGCGATCGAGTTTGTCGGCGGCCGCGGTTTCCTCCTCGCGGCTGGTCACGCCGGGCGCGACCTCCTGACCTCCGGGCGCGACATGCATGAGGACGAGCTGACTGCGGTTTCGCCGCGCCAGCATCGCGGCGCACTCGATGACCTCGGGAGTCTCCTCGGAGAAGTCGATGGGAACGAGGATCGTGCTCATGCGAGCATGGTAACAGCCGGCGCGCAGCCTGACTCCGCAGATTTTGCGAAAAACCATGCGCGCAAGGACGCGGGAGGCGAGGGCGGGATCAAGATCGCCCGCTGCGCGGTCCCCGGCCGTCAGGCCGCGCGGGGTCAAGCCGCACAAGTGACTCGACTCGATGCGCATCCGGCTGAAACCGGCGCCGCCTGGCCGCGGGGGCCGGCGCCGCACCTGCCACGCCGAGGCAGTGGGGCGGCGACGCGGCGGCGGGATTTCGCCGAGGGCCAGAACAATAAATGCCCAACAATTGGCAAGCGGTGCGAAGCATAAATCCGCTGTTTCGCGTACATATTCACCATCGTTCTTTGGCTACCATTGCAGCGGTGACCCTCGTGAGTCCGAGGCGTCGCCGGCGGCCTTCGCGGCAACACCGCCGAGGGCCTGAACCCATGGAAATTCCGCCCGGATTAAGACACGGGCGGCTGGTGAACACGATAAAGGTAATCCCTTGCGTGCTTCACGTGATTGAGGACTAAGTGCGCAGCTCCCCGCGGGAAACCGCGGGGAGCTTGCACGCGCAAGCCGCCTCTCCTCCCCCTTCGAGTCCTTTTCCGACCTCACCCCAAACAGGACGAAAGCCCGCGTCGCAGCAACAACTGCGACGCGGGCTTCTGTTTGGTCGGGCACGAGTTGAAGTGCCGGTGCGCGCCACCTCGCGGGAGAGCGTTGTGTCCCAATCCGGGTTCCGAGCGAACACAACAGCAGCGGCAGACGCCCCGGCCGGATGCAGAGTCCGCCGGCGGTTCCCCGCAGGCGCTCCGCCGGCAGGGCCCATCCGGCGCGCCCATGGCATTTTTGTTTGCCGCCCACCGGATTAGATGGATGTTGGCTGGCGCGCACTGTCCATGTCGACCGAGATTTCATCACCGCACTCCCGCAGCAAGAGCCTCGTCGAGCACCTCAAGAGCTCGCAGATCTGGCGCGATTACGAGAAGGCTTTTGCGGAAGCCACGGGTCTGCCGCTCGGCCTGCGGCCGGTGGAAACGTTCCACTTTCCGCTGGCCGGCCAGAAGAATGAGAATCCCTTTTGCGCCCTGCTGGCCCGCACGAACAAATCCTGCTCCGCCTGCCTGCAGATGCAGCAGCGGATCGCCGAGACGGCGAAGGTCGAGGCGCAGACGCTGCGGTGCTTCGCGGGGCTGTGCGACACGGCCATCCCCGTGCGGGTGGGCGAGAACCTCATCGCCTTCCTGCAGACCGGCCAGGTGATGCTGCACCGGCCCAGCAAGCGCGAGTTCCGGCGCGTGACCCGGCAGCTCCTCGACTGGGGTGGAGAGATTGACCTCAAGCGGATCGAGGAGGCGTATTTCCAGACCCGGGTAGTGTCGAAGCGCCAGTATGAGTCGATCATCCGTCTGCTGGCCATCTTTGCGCAGCACCTCGCCGCGCTGAGCAACCAGCTCATGGTGCGGGAGGAAAAGGCCGAGTCGCCGATGATCGGGCGGGCGCGCGGCTACATCGCCGAACATCAGAGCGAGGAGCTCTCCCTCAAGGAGGTGGCGCGGGCGGTCAACACGAGCGCCTTCTATTTCTGCAAGATGTTCAAGCAGGCCACCGGGCTGACGTTCACCGACTACCTGGCGCGGGTGCGGGTGGAGAAGGTGAAGAATCTGCTGCTCAACCCGCACAAGCGCGTCAGCGAGGCGGCCTTCGAGGCCGGCTTCCAATCGCTGTCGCAGTTCAACCGCGTCTTCAAGAAGATCGAGGGCATGTCGCCCAGCGATTTCCGCGACCAGCTGCACGCCGACGGCGGCCCCGCGCCGACCTGACGCCGGGCGCCGCGGACGCGCGCCGGGGGAGGCTAGGCGTGGGCCGGCAGATGCCAGGGCAGCGGACACACGGGCTTGCCGGAAGAGCCGTTGCCCGCGGCGTGCGCGTTGGCGGGCGAATACTGGCAGACTTCGCAGAACGCGTGGATCTCGCGGTGGGCGAGGAAGCGGAAGGTCAGCAGCAGTTCATCGACGCAGACGGTGGCGGCCACATCGTCGAGGTGATGCTGGCTGCGCGGGACGGCCTGGGCCGCGAAAGCCAGCGCCGCCTGCCCCGCGATGAAATAGTTGATCAGTGGATTCAGGCGGCAATGGCAGCTCGTGCCGATGAGGCGCGTCGCCGGGGGATGGCGGGAAAGCCACTGGTGCGTGGCCTTGCTGCGGAAGAGTGAAAAAAGCTGCTCGATCGACTCGTCCATGAGATAGACGAGCATATCGGGGTTACCCAGCGGCGTGGTCGCGGGGGCGGCGCGCAGGAGGATTTCCCACTTGCGCTTGATTTCGGCGCGGTGGGCATCAAGAGCCTCCAAATACGCTTTCTTCACGCTGCAATAGTGACAGGTAACGCGCCATCCGGCAGCGCACGCCTTGGCGAGCTTTGCGCATTTCTTGCAGGAAGAAGACGGGCGATTGGATGCCCCGGGGGCGGTTTCGTTCAGGCTGCCCCGCCGGGGTGGTTAATCACGGGCCCCGAAGAACTTCGCCGCCTGGAGGATGACCTCGGCCAGCCGGCCGACCTCGGCGGGCGTGTTGTACAGGTAAAAACTGGCGCGGGTCGTGGCGGGGACCCCGAGTTTGCGCAGCAGCGGCTGGGTGCAGTGATGACCGCCGCGCAGGGCGACGCCCTCCTGGTCGGCAAAGGTGACCACATCATGCGCGTGGATGCCCGGCAGGGCGAAACTCACCAGGGCGCCGCGCGCGCCGGGCGGACCGAGCAAACGGATGCCGGGGATTTCGCGCAGGCGTTCGCAGGCGTCGCGCGCAAGTTCCTCGTCGTGACTGGCGATCGCCGCCCGGCCCACCCCATCAAGGTAGTCCATGGCGGCGTGCAGGCCCACGGCGCCGGCGATGTCGGGCGTGCCGGCCTCAAATTTGTGCGGCACTTTGTTCCAGGCGCTCTGTTCGAACTGCACCGAGGAGATCATCTCGCCGCCGCCTTGAAAGGGATCAAGGGACTCCAGCAGCGCATGGCGCCCGTAGAGCACGCCGATGCCCGTCGGCCCGGCCATTTTGTGCCCGGAGAAGGCCAGGAAGTCGCAGCCCAGCGTCTGGACGTCGAGCGGCAGGTGGCCGGCGCTCTGGGCGGCGTCGACCACGGAGATGGCGCCATGCCGGCGCGCGCGGGCGCACAGCTCGGCCACGGGGTTGATCGTGCCCAGCGTGTTGGAGACGTGGGTGAACGCAAAGAGCTTCACGTTGCGGCCGAGCAGGTCGTCCAGCCGGGACAGGTCCAGCAGACCCTCGTCGCCCGTCACGGGGACGAAGAGCAGCTGCGCGCCGGTGCGCTGCGCGAGCAGCTGCCAGGGCACGAGGTTGCTGTGGTGCTCCATCTCGGTGAGGAGGATGGCATCGCCCCGATGGAGGCGCGGGGTGAACACGTAGGCGACGAGGTTGAGGCTTTCGGTCGTGCCGCGCGTGAAAATGATCTCTTCGGCCGAGGGGGCGTTGATGAAGCGGGCGACGCGGGTGCGGGCCGCCTCGTAGGCCGTGGTGGCCCGGTAGCTCAGTTCGTGGATGGCCCGGTGGACGTTGGCGTTGTCCCGTTCATAGTAGCGCGAGAGCGCCGCGATGACCGCGCGGGGCTTCTGCGTGGTGGCGCCGTTGTCCAGGTAGACGAGCGGCCGGCCGTGGACCGTCTGATCCAGAATGGGAAAATCCGCGCGCAGCGCGGCCCAATCGGGGGCGTGGGCGGGTGATTTCATTCGGTCGTGACGGTGGCCGCCTCGCCATGGATGGCGTTGAGGGCGGCGTGCCAGCCGAGCGTCGCGCATTTGATGCGCGCGGGAAACTGGTGCACGCCGGCAAAGGCCGAGAGATCGAGATCCTCGTCATCCGGGATGCCTTGGGTGACGATGTCCTTGAAGCGGGCAAACAGTGCCTCGGCCTCCGCCACGCTCCGGCCCTTCAGGCGCTGGGTCATGACCGAGGCGGAGGCTTGGGAGATGGCGCAGCCGGCACCTTCAAAGCTGATGTCGGCAATCCGGCCATCTTCAATCTGGACGTACACCGTGATCTCGTCGCCGCAGATGGGATTGTTGCCCGCAGCGATCCGGTTGGCGGCCGGAAGCTTGCGAAAATTCCGCGGCCGGCGGTTGTTTTCGAGAATGACGCTTTGGTAGAGTTCGGTCAGATCCATGCAAGCGGCGAACGTAAGCCGGATTTGGCCCGACCGCTAGCCCGAACATTGCAGGCTCGTCCGGCCGCGTCGGCGGCGCCCCGTCACGGATACAACCACTGCTTTTTCCAGCCGCTGTTCTCGCGGGTGTACAGGATGCGCTCGTGGCGGCGGAAGGGTTTTTGCTTCCAGAATTCGATGCGCTCGGGCACGACGCGGTAGCCGGACCAAAAGGGCGGCCGGGGCACGGCGCCCAGGGGATAACGCAATGCGACCGCGGCGCAGGCCCGCTCGAGTTCGAAATAGCCGTGCATGGGGCGCGATTGCTGCGAGGCCCAGGCTCCAATCTGGCTCAGGCGCGGGCGCGTGGCGAAGTAGGCGTCGGCTTCGGCCGCGGAGACTGGCTCGACGTGGCCGCCAATGCACACCTGCCGCCCCAGGGGATTCCAGTAGAAGCAGAGCGAGGCGCGGGGGTTGGCGCGGAGGTCGGCGGCCTTGGCACTCTCGAGATTGGTGTAGAAGACGAAGCCGCGTTCGTCGGCGTGCTTCAACAGGACCATGCGCACGGCGGGACGACCCTGCGCGTCCGCTGTGGCCAGGGCCATGGCCGTGGGTTCATCCATGCCGCTGCGTTTGGCCTCGTCGAGCCAGGCGTTGAATTGCGTGAACGGATCGGTCATGGCACGGGCACTCTCCGGGCCGGCGGACAAAGCAGCCGCGTCGGGGGAACGCGGCTACCGGGTTCGAGGTTGGGAAGGGGGCGCGGATCAGCCGCTGGTGACGGACTTGATGGTGGCGGGGCCGTCGCCGTTCTTGGTCGCCGGCGGCTTGGGCGCGGGCATGGCCGGCGCCACGTTGACGGATACGGCGCCGCCCGTGGCCTGCATGGCGGCAAGCTTCTGATAGAAGGCGAAGCGCTTGTGCACCTCCGCCTGCGCGAGGCGGTCGAGCTCCTGTGAACGCGTCGGGTCCTTCTTCTCCAGCATGCGGAAGCGGTTTTCGGTCTTGGTATATTTGATGAGTTCAGTCTTGGGCGCGGGGGAATCGAGCATCAGCGGGTTTTCACCGCGCTCGGCGCGCCGCGGATCGTACCGGAAGAGCGGCCAGTAGCCGGTCTCCACCGCGAGCTTCTGGTGCTCGATGCCGTCGATCAGCGAATAGCCGTGCGAGATGCAGTGGGCAAAGGCGATGACCAGCGACGGGCCGGGATAGGACTCGGCCTCGCGCAGGGCGGCTAGCGTCTGGGTGTCGCGGGCGCCCATGGCGATGCGGGCGACGTAGATGCTGCCGTAGGTCATCGCGAGCAGGCCGAGATCCTTCTTGCCGATGGCCTTGCCGCCCATGCTGAAGCGCGCAGTGGCGCCGAGAGGCGTGGCTTTGGAGCATTGGCCGCCGGTGTTGGAATAGACCTCGGTATCGAGGACGAGGACGTTGACCTTGCGACCGCAAGCGAGCACGTGGTCGAGACCGCCGTAGCCGATGTCGTAGGCCCAGCCGTCGCCGCCGATGATCCAGACGCTCTTCTTGACGAGATAATCGGCCAGGTCGCTGAGCTCGTGCGCGGCGGCATCGGAGGAAAGGTCGGCGAGTTTGCCGCGCAGTTCAACCACGCGGGCCCGCTGGGCGGCGATGCCAGCCTCGGTGCCCTGGTCGGCCTGGAGGAGCGCCGCGACCAGGGGCGGACCGACGCGGGCCGCGAGCTTC
>JBGOXZ010000099.1:0-8477 GCA_041479395.1 Opitutaceae bacterium | reverse complement strand
TGGTCGCGCTGCACCTGGTCCTCCTTGCGCGTGGCCATGCCGTTGTCGCGCAGGTAGTCGAACCCGAACTCGGAGGCGGTGCCGTAGGTGATGTCGCGATTGTACATCTCGCGCCGGAGTTCGTTGGGCATGAGCTGCTGGATGCAGCCGACGGTCACGCCCAGAAAACTGTAGATATAGCCCATCCACTCGGCGTCGCGGCGGGCGAGGTAGTCGTTGGCGGTGACCAGCTGCGCGTTGCCGCCAGAGAGGGCGTTGAGGTAGAGCGGGAGCGTGGCGACGAGGGTCTTGCCCTCGCCGGTGGCCATCTCGGCGATCTTGCCCTCGTGGAGGGCGATGCCGCCGATGAGCTGCACATCGTAGTGCACCATGTCCCACGTCAGCTCGTGGTCGCAGACGGTGATCTTGCGGCCAAAGAGGCGGCGGGCGGTGTTCTTGACGACGGCAAACGCCTCGGGCAGCAGCTGGTCGAGGGTTTCCCCGGCCTTGAACCGGTCGCGGAATTCGCCGGTCTTCGCCTTGAGCTGGTCGTCGGTGAGCGCCTGGCAGGAGCGCTCCCATTCATTGATGCGGGCGACGACGGGCCGGCACCGCTCGAGGAATTTGCGGTAGTGACGGCCGGAAAACTTCTTCAGGAGCCAGGAAATCATGAAAAGAGGGTGAAGCTAATTCGGCGCGGCGCGGCTTGGCAAATGGCAAATGCCAGCCGGACCCAGTGCGCGCGCAAGCCGAGGCCGAATCCGCGGGCGTGCCGTCACACGCGACCGCGGAAATAGGCGATGGTCCGTTTCAGGCCTTCTTCGAGCGACACCGCCGGTTTCCACTTCAAGAGACGCCGGGCCTCCGCAATGTCGGGCTGGCGCTGTTTCGGATCATCGGCCGGCAGCGGCTGGTGCACGATCTTCGCCTTCCCGCCGACGAGCTTGAGCGTGAGCTCGGCCAGCCGGAGCATGGTGAATTCGTTGGGATTGCCGAGGTTGATCGGACCGACGGTCCCGGTCTGCTTCATGAAGCGCACCATGGCTTCGATGAGGTCATCGACGAAGCAGAACGAGCGCGTCTGCGTGCCGTCGCCATAGACGGTGAGATCCTCGCCGCGCAACGCCTGGACGATGAAATTGGAAACGACCCGGCCGTCGTCGGGCAGCATGCGCGGCCCGTAGGTGTTGAAGATGCGGGCGACGCGGATGTCGACGCGGTTCTGCCGGTGGTAGTCGAAGAAGAGCGTCTCGGCGCAACGCTTGCCCTCGTCGTAGCACGAGCGGCGGCCCACGGGGTTGACGTGTCCCCAATAGGTTTCGGGCTGCGGATGCACCTGCGGGTCGCCGTAAACCTCGGAGGTGGACGCCTGGAATACGCGGGCGTTGACGCGCTTCGCCAGGCCGAGGCAATTGATGGCCCCCATCACCGATGTCTTCACCGTCTTGATGGGATTGTACTGGTAGTGCGGCGGCGAAGCCGGGCAGGCGAGGTTGTAGATCTGGTCGACCTCGACCTTGAAGGGATCGACCACATCGTGCCGCAGAAATTCAAAGCGCGGGTTGGACAACAGGTGGACAATGTTTTCCTTCCGGCCGGTAAACAGGTTGTCGAGGCAGAGGACCTCGTGGCCGTCGCTGATGAGCCGATCGCAAAGGTGACTGCCCAGAAAGCCGGCGCCGCCGGTGACGAGGATGCGCATGGCAGAAGGGTCGAAACTAGAGGGTCGAAAGTCGAAGGAAAAGTGCGCTCAGGCGTCAAGGATCGCCGCCCTCATACCGCGCGATCCACGCGCGGTGCCAGGGACCGAAATCCCCTGCTTCGAGGTGGGCGCGCGTCTGCGCCATGAGGTCGAGGTAGAAGTGCAGATTGTGGATGGTGAGCAGGGTGCCGCCGAGCATCTCGTTGGCCACGGTGAGGTGGCGCAGGTAGGCACGGGAAAAATGGCGGCAGGTGTAATTGTCGAGTCCCTCGACGATCGGCCGCGGGTCGACGCGATACCGCTCATTCCGCAGATTCATCGGCCCGTCGGGCGTGAAAACCAGACCATTGCGGGCGCCGCGCGTCGGCAGCACACAATCGAACAGGTCGACGCCGAGCGCGATCATCCTCAGCACCTGCGGCGGCGTGCCGAGACCCATCGTGTAGCGGGGCTGGTCCGCCGGCAGGTGCGGCGTGGTGGCGGCCACCTGCCGGAGCATCTCCGGCTCGGGCTCGCCCACGCTCACGCCGCCGATCGCATAACCGGGAAAATCGAGCGCGGTGAGCGCCGCCGCCGCCGCCCGCCGCAGGTCGTCAAACGTCGAACCCTGGACGATGGCGAACACGAGCTGACCGGCGGCCACCGCGCCGCTGTCCCGGGCCGCGGCCAGGCATTCGCGCGCCCAGCGAAAACTCCGTTCGACCGCGCGGAGGCAAACCTCGCGCTCGCAGGGCCACGGCGGGCACTCATCCAGCACCATCGCGATGTCGGAACCGAGGTTTTGCTGGATCGCCATCACCTCCCGCGGCCCCAGGAAAATGGTCGCTCCGTCGAGGTGCGACTGGAAGGTGATGCCTTCATCCCGCACGCGCCGGAGTTTGGCGAGGCTGAACACCTGGAAGCCGCCGCTATCCGTGAGAATCGGTCCCTCCCAGCCCATGAAGCGGTGCAGCCCGCCGAGGTCACGGATGAGCTCCGAGCCCGGCCGCAGGTTGAGGTGGTAAGTGTTGCCCAGAATGATCTGGGCGCCGATCTCGCGCAGATGCGCGGGCGTGACGGCCTTCACCGTACCCTGCGTGCCGACCGGCATGAAGACGGGTGTCTCCACCACCCCGTGGCGCGTGGTCAGGCGGCCGCGGCGCGCGGCGGTGGCGGGGTCGGTTTGGAGCAGGCTGAAATGCCCGGGCATGGAGGGCGCAGCTTCGAGCGCCCCGCGCCCGAAGGCAACCGGTTTCACCCGGCGGGCGGGGTCCACAGCTTCACCCCGAGGCCCGTCGGCACCGAGGCGAGCCGCGCGCGCACGTCGCCCCATTCGGACCGCTGGAACCGGCCCGCCCGGTCGATCAATTCGCGCAAGGGCACCGTGACGAACGAACGCCCCCACATCCGCGGATGCGGCAGGATCAGCTCCGGGCCGGCGCGCGTCTCGCCTTCATAGAGCAGCAGGTCGAGATCGAGCGGGCGCGGACCCCAGCGCACCTCCCGTTCTCGCCGGCGGCCCGCGGCCTCTTCCAGCGCGTGCAACACGGCCAGCAGTTCCTCGGGTGTGAGCGTGGTTTCGATCCCCAGCACGAGGTTGAGAAACTCCGGCTGATCGCGCACGCCCACCGGGGCCGTTTCGTAGACGGCCGACGGCTCGACGGCCATGATGCCGGGTGCGCGCGCCAGCGCCGCCTCCGCGCCGCAGATGGTGGCCCAGCGGTCGCCCAGGTTGGCACCCACACCGATGACGGCCTGTCGCGTGCGTCCCGCCATGAATCACGCGGCGGAGCGCGTCCGTCGCACCCGCACCGCCACCCCGGCGCTGCTGAAGGCCACCGGCGGGTTGAGCTTGACGACCTCAACCTCGACCGCCCGCACGATGTGAAATCCGCGAAGCAATTCCGCCGCCACGGCCTCCGCCAATGCCTCCGCGAGCTTGCGCGGCGGCCCTTCCATGATGGTTCGCACCACTTCGTGCACCGCCCGGTAGTCGACGGTGCGGTCGAGATCATCGGTCCGGCCAGCCTCGGCCAGCGGCAGCTCGAGCTGCACGGTGACCTCAAAATCCTGACCGCGCGCCGTCTCTTCCGGCAGCACGCCGTGGTGGCCGAAGAAATGCATCCGGGAGAGGGTGAGCGTGTCGTGCGTCATGGTTTCCAGGCGAGGCCGGCCCTGATTGCATCGGCCATCCGGACGAAGCGCAACATCGGGGCCACATCATGGACGCGCACCATGTGACAGCCCTGCCGGATGCCCCACACGAGCGTCGCGCCCGTGCCGTCAAGCCGGTCGTCCACCGGTGCGCCCAGCACGAGGCCGATGGTCGACTTCCGCGACGTGCCGAGCAGCACGGGATGGCCCAGCGCGACGATTCGGTCGAGGTGCTTGAGCACCTCGAGATTGTGCCGCGGTTCCTTGGCAAAGCCAAAGCCCGGGTCGAGCCAGAGCTGGTGCGCCGGCACCCCCGCAGCCCGCGCCACGGCGATGCTCAACCGCAGGTCGAGCAGCAAGTCCGCCCAGAAATCGCCGTAGGCTCGATCGGGCCGGTTGTGCATAAGGATGACCGGACAGCGGAGCGCGGCCACCGCCTCCGCCATCGGCGAATGCGGCAGGGATGACGATGGGGCGCCGCGCTGCATCGCCTCCGCCCCACCCCGCCGCTCTGCCGCCGTCAATCCGTGCAGGCCGCCCCAGATGTCGTTCACGATATCCGCGCCGGCCCGCACCGCGGCGTCGGCCACCGCCGCCTTGTAGGTGTCGATGGAGATGGCGGCGTCGGGGAAGGTTCGCCGCAGCGCCGCCAGCGCCGGCAGCACGCGATCACATTCCTCGGCCGCACTCAGCGGCGACGCGCCCGGCCGGGTCGACTCGCCCCCCACGTCCAGCACATCCGCCCCGGCGGCCAGCATCCCGCCGGCGCGATCCACGACCGCCTGCACCGAGGACAACTGCCCGCCATCGGAGAAGGAATCCGGCGTGAGGTTCAACACGCCCATGACCAGCGTGCGACCGCCCGGCACCGGCAGCGGGCGGCCATGCGGGCTTTGCCAGGCAGCGAACTGCATCGCGCTGTAGTAGGCGGAGGCAGGGCCGCGAGGCAACCCTCTTCATGGAGAATCCGGCGTGATCGGCGCCAGACACATCGCCTGAAAACGCTCCTGCAGCCGGCAAAACCATGGATGATGGACCGTGGCGGATTCCACCAACGAGCGGCCGGTCTCATCGAGCACCCGCGTCACTGGCGCCAGCCCAAGCGCACCGCTGGTCAGGAAAACCATCCGGGCCTTCGCGAGCATTGCCAGCGGGAAGCGGCCCTCGCGCACGGTCAGGCCTTCCCCGCGCGCGATCTCCAGTACCACCTCGCGCACCACGCCGGGCAGCACGCCGAGGTCAAGCGCCGGCGTGCACAATTCACCATCGACCGCAAAGAAGACGTTGGTCGTCACGCCCTCGGCGATCCAGCCCTCCGGCGTCAGCATCAAGCCCTCGGCCCCGGCCGGGAGGCCGCGATCCAGCATCTCCCAGCGCGCCGCGAGGGCGTTGGCATACTGCAGCGACTTGGGCCGGGGAAAAAACTCCGGCCCGATGCGGCGCGTGCCGAGCACGTGCAGATCCCGGCCGCCGGCAGGTTGAGTCGGCAAGGGCCGCAGGGTCACGATTTCGGCCGGACGGCGGTAAGGCGCGACCGGCAGGCCGGGGGGCGCGACGCCCGCGGTCACCGTGTAGCGGAACACCGCGTCGGGCCAGCCGTTGCGCACGAGCAGCTCCCGCAGAATCGCCGGCAGCTCCACCTCCGCCCGCGGCAGCAGCGCCTCCGGCGGAGGCTCGATGCGGTAACACCGGCAGCCGGCGCGCAATCGCGCCAGATGGCGGGGCAGCAGCGGGGCCCACCCGCTCCAGGTGCGAAAGGTTTCGAAGAGGCCGGCGCCGTACTGCACGGCATGGTCGAGCACGGGCAGCCGCGCCTCGGCGGCGGGCCCGAAGGTGCCATTGAACCAAAGAATACCGTCAGTCATTTGCCCCACCCTCCGCCGCCGCGCGCTCCGCCGCCAGCCACAGCGCCCGGGCTTTGTTCAGCGACTCCTCGAATTCTTTCTCCGGATCAGAGTCGGCCACGATGCCGGCCCCGGATTGCACCTGCGCTTCGCCGCCGACGGCTACCAAGGTGCGGATGGCGATGTTGAGCTTCAGGCTGTCGTTGTAGCCCAGCCAGCCGATGGCGCCCGTGTAGATGCCACGCCGCTTGGGCTCCAGTTCACCAATGATCTCCATCGTGCGCACCTTGGGCGCGCCGGTGATGGTCCCGCCCGGAAACAGCGACGCGATCGCATCGCACAGATCGCGACCCGCCGCGAGCCGGCCTTCGACTCGCGAGACCAAATGCATTACGTGGGAATAGCGCTCGATGGCCATGTAATCGGCTACTCGCACCGTACCATAGCCCGCCACCCGGCCAATGTCGTTGCGCAGGAGATCGACCATCATGAGGTGTTCGGCGCGCTCTTTGGGACTAGCGACCAGCTCCGCTGCCAGCGCCCCATCGTCCTCGGGCGTGGCGCCGCGCGGTCGCGTCGCCGCGATCGGATGGGTCTCCAGCCGTCCGTCCGCCACGCTCAGCAGCAGCTCCGGCGAGCCCGAGACAACGGTCACTTCGGGAAACCGCAGCAGGGCCATGTAGGGCGATGGGTTAAGCCTCCGCAACGCTTCGTAGATGCGTTCCGGCGCGGCCGGCAACGGCCGGCTTTGCCGCACGGACAGATTCACCTGGTAGGTTTCCCCGGCGGCAATCCGCTCCTGCACAGCACGCACCGCCGTCATGAAGTCGCCACGCTCCAGCGACAGGCGCATCCGAGAACCGGTGAAATAGCCTGCCGGCAGAACCGCCGGCGTCTCCGGCGGCGCGGGTGGCACGGGTTCCATCCGCCAGCGCGTCCATTGGTCACGCAGGTCCAGCACCTTCCGTCGCGCCCGCGCAAACGCGGCTTCGTGACCACCCCGTCGGTCTCCCAAGGTTTCCGTTGCGCACACACAGAAGCAGAAAAGCGTGCGCGCTTGGTGGTCGAACACCCAGCCCTCCTCCACCTCCGCCCAGACGTACCAGGGATAGTTGAGCTTGGGGCGGTCGGGCAGGTGCAGCGTTTCGATCGTCTCCGCCACATCGTACGCCAGATAACCCACCAGCCCGCCATAGAACGGCGGGGCGCCTGTCACCGGCGGCATGCGGCGCTCCGCCAGCCAAGCGCGCAATACCGCGAGCGGTCGCCCACCATGGTGTCTCACCACCTGTTCCATGCCGTTGTCATGCCCTCGCTGCCAGCAGGCGGCGCCCGCTGCGCTCCCCGTCAGGCGCGTGCCGATGGCGCCTCCGAGCATCGTGTACCGGCCCTGCTTGCCAGTCTCGAGCAACACCGAGATCGGCTGGGTGCGCCAGACGGCCGTCCACTGCTCGGGCAACGACTCCCCCGCCCAAGCGGCGACCATGGGCAGCCGGTGGTAAGCTTCCCGCCATTTCCGCCACTGAGCGGGCGTGACCAACCATCGCTCCCCCCCGGCCCGGGGGGGAGGGTGACTGAGGCGTGCGTGCATTCCTGTGGCGGCTTTGGCCGAACAATTGAATGAAAGCAAGCTGTCGCGCCGGCCGGTTCCGCCCGGCAGCCGGTAGTGGTACAGTTTGCCTGTCATCGCGAGGCCCGTTCTGTTCGCCAGCAGAACGGGCCGTGGCGATCCAACTGGAATGCTTCGTCGTTTCCGCTCCTCGCATTGACAAACGGTACCACTACCCGGCAGCTCCGGCACTTGACCCCTCCTTCCTCCCATGGATAAATTGCCTCGTGCTGCTCGTGATCGACAACTTCGATTCCTTCACCTTCAACCTGGTGCAATACTTCGGCCAGTTGGGGGTGGCGCAGCGCGTTTTTCGCAACAACGAGATCTCACCGGAGCAGGCGCTCGCCCTCAATCCCGACCGGGTGCTGCTCTCCCCCGGCCCCTGCTCGCCGCGCGAAGCCGGCGTCACCCTGAACATCATCAAGGCCTTCGCCGGCCGGAAGCCCATGCTCGGCGTGTGCCTCGGACACCAGTCCATCGGCCATTACTTCGGCGGGCGCGTGGTGCGGGCGGACCGCCTCATGCACGGCAAGATCTCGCCCATCCTGCACCGCGGCACCGACGTGTTTCGCGGCCTGCCGTCACCCTTCCGCGCCACACGCTATCATTCCCTGCTGGTCGAGCGGTCCACCCTGCCCGACTGCCTCGAAATCATGGCCGAGACCGCCGAGGGTGAAATCATGGGATTGCGTCACAAGACGTTGCCAGTCTGGGGGGTGCAATTCCATCCCGAGTCCATCGCCACCGAACATGGCATGAACATCTTGCAAAACTTCCTGTCGCTGAACTAGAAACCTCGCCGCCCACGTTCCCGCCCGTGTCTGATCCATGCGCTGCCCCAAATGCACTTCCATCGCGGACAAGGTGATTGACTCCCGCATCACGAAGGAGGGCAACACCATCCGCCGCCGCCGCGAATGCCTCGAGTGCGGCCACCGTTACACCACCATTGAAACCCTGGTGCGCGACGGCATGATGGTGACCAAGCGCGACGGACGCCGGGAGGAGTTCGACCGCGAGAAGCTCCTGCACGCCATCCGCGCCGCCTGCCACAAACGCCCGGTCGACCTCGAGCAAATCACCATGATCGTGGACGATGTCATCGACGCCCTGGAGGCCCAGTATGAGAGCGAGATTCCCAGCCGGGCCATCGGCGACGAGGTGATGCGGCACCTGCAACGCATCGATCAGGTGGCCTACGTGCGTT